>NZ_NOZT01000002.1:0-188247 GCF_002412355.1 Acinetobacter sp. YT-02 | reverse complement strand
TTTTTAACGTGTATTTGCTTAAACCGTAGCTATCCCAAAGCTTAAATTGGTGTTTTCCATACTGGACATATCCATTGGCATATTTGATAGCCAACTTTTTAAAGGGAACCCATCCCAAAGAGCGCCTTGCTGATTTTTTATTGCTGACACGCCATTTCAGCTTTGCCTTTTTAAATTGCTTTCTTCGGGTGACTAATTCTTCAGTTACAGCCTGAATGGTTTGACTATGTAAATTACATTCTTTGGATGTGCCTTTCGTATATTTGGCAATATCAAAAGCAGAGAGAAATTCACCTTTCCGCTTCAAATGCCTAAACCCTAAATCATTGACATAATTCCAGACGAAGTTCACTTCTGATGCTAGTTGGTCTAACACCTTGCAATGTTTGTCTTTTATACGTAATTTAAGGGTTTTCATGTACTTATATTAACAATCAAAACTCAAGGAAAATAGTCCTTAGTTAAATCAAACGACACTTCATGTCGTGTCGCTTATATCTCTGACCTGAAGGACTGAGTTTTACGCTCCATTTGATAAATGATTACACATTGAATAATTCAACCCCACTCGCCACCATCCTCTGAGCAAAAATCCTTTTCCCTGTTTCACGCTCACCTTCCAACACCAACTCAGGTAAATTCAATTCACGCTGAATCTTTAAAATCATTTCATGCAAAGGCTGAGCTTGGTTATTGCTGCAAATATATGATGGTTCTGGATGTTCCACGTGAAGTAAATGTGCCAAAAAACCTGCCAAATCATCAATATGAATCCGATTTGACCAATGTATATTCGGGTAACTTTGTGTGCTTTCCGCAAGTTTGAGCATGCGTGCAGTCGAAGTGCCATAAATACCCGAAGGACGTACGATCACACATTGTTCAGGATAAGCCTGTTGCCACAAGTGTTCCATCTGCAACAACAACTGCCCTTGTACATCATTCGGCTTAGGCACAGTATCATCATCAATACATTCACCTGCGTTTTCGCCATAAACCCGTGTAGATGACACCACAATAATTCGCTTTACAGGATGATCTTTTAATGCAGCGACAATCGGCTGCACAGAATCTACATAAGTCTGTTGATACGCTTCTACAGAACTCAAAACCGTATTCCGAGATGGTGCAAGTAATACATAAACGGCATCAACAGGTTGAGTCTGTGATAAATCGAGCTGTTGAATATCTTGAAGCAAATGCGTCATATCAGGATCTGTTTTCGGACTGCGGCTAATTGTGGTAATTTGATGACCGAGCGTAAATAGTTGTTTTGCAACACGCTGCGATGTTTTACCATAACCAATAAATAGAATATGCATTCAGCACCTAATCATAGCATTTGAAGTTGAGGGGACATGGCTGCAGTCCATCAGTTGCAAGGGGTAGGCTCTGCCTCTGCTGCATTACTCGAAAAACTAAATATTTTCACCACAGATGACTTGTTGTTTCATCTACCGCGTGACTATGAAGATCGTAGCACGATCATCCCCATGAACCAATTAAACGTGGGACGTAGCTATTTACTCGAAGGTGTGGTCAAAGGGGTCGATTTTCCACCGGGTAAACGCAAGTCGATGGCTGTCAATTTAGAAGATGAATTTGGCAAAATTACCTTACGTTTTTATCATATTTATAAAGGTATTACAGATCGTGCCAAACTTGGCAATCGTTTAAGAGTATTTGGCGAAGTACGGGTTGGAGCACGTGGTCTGGAAATGTATCACCCCGAATTACAACTGATTACTGAACATACCCCACTGCCTAAAACCCAACTGACCGCTATTTACCCAAGCACCGATGGGCTGACCCAAGCCAAATTACGTGAATACGTCAAACAAGCTTTGGCACAGCATAGCGATGATTTGCCTGAACTCTTGCCTGAAAAAATGACCAATGGCTACGCACTCAAACAGGCGCTGGATTATATTCACCATCCACCTTTAAATGCCAATATGCTGCAATTGGCACAAGGCTCTCACCCTGCACAGCAACGCCTGATTTTTGAAGAATTGGTGGCGCATCAAGTCAGTTTACTAACCCGACGGGCTTATATTCAGCAAATTGCCTCACCTGCATTTTCCCCAAGTCAAAAACTAGCACCTGCGTTACTCGGTAACATGCCATTTCAAATGACAGGCGCACAGCAACGGGTTTCGCAAGAAATCATGCAGGATTTGCAGGGTAATAAACCCATGCTGCGCTTGGTACAAGGTGATGTAGGTGCAGGTAAAACCTTGGTCGCTGCAGTCGCAGCCTGTCATGCCCTAGAAGAAGGCTGGCAAGTCGCGCTGATGGCACCCACTGAAATTTTGGCAGAACAACATTATCTGAACTTTCAAAAATGGTTTGAGCCGTTGGGCTTAACAGTGGCGTGGTTGTCTGGCAAGCAAAAAGGCAAAGCACGGGCAGCGGCTGAACTGAGCATTCAAGATGGTAGCGCCAATTTGGTGGTTGGGACACATGCGTTATTTCAGGACAATGTGCAATTTGCCAAATTGGGTTTGGTGATTATTGACGAACAACACCGTTTTGGGGTCGATCAACGTCTGGCTTTGCGCAATAAGGGTGCCAATCATACTACACCGCATCAATTGGTGATGACTGCAACGCCTATTCCACGTACCTTAGCCATGTCCGCCTATGGCGATTTGGATACTTCGGTGATTGATGAACTACCGCCAGGGCGTACGCCTATTCAAACGGTGACCATTCCGCTAGATCGGCGTGAAGAAGTCTTACAACGTATTGCCAGCAATTGTGCCGAAGGCAAACAAGCCTATTGGGTCTGTACCTTGGTGGAACAATCGGAAACCTTAGATGCACAAGCTGCCGAAGTGACTTTTGCTGAAATTAAAGAACGCTTTCCTGAACTGAATATTGGGTTGGTACACGGTAAAATGAAAGCCGATGAAAAACAAGCCGTCATGCGGCAATTTAAAGACAATCAATTACAGTTGCTGATTGCCACCACAGTAATTGAGGTCGGGGTCGATGTACCGAATGCTTCAATTATGGTGATCGAAAATGCCGAGCGTTTAGGACTTTCACAGCTACATCAGCTACGTGGACGAGTCGGACGGGGTGCCAAAGCCAGTTTTTGTGCCTTGTTGTATAAAAATCCACTTTCGCAAAATGGACAAGAACGCTTGCGGATTATGCGCGAAACCAACGATGGTTTTGTGATTGCAGAAAAAGATTTAGAACTGCGTGGCCCTGGGGAACTTTTAGGAACCAAACAAACGGGAGATATGGGCTTTCGGGTGGCTAAATTAGAACGGGATGATCATTTGCTGGCACAGGCGCATCATGTGGCACAGCAAATTTTAAACGATTATCCTACACATGCCGAAGCTTTGCTAAAACGCTGGCTGCCTGAGGCACCACGTTATGCCTATGTTTAAACGGATTGCAGTCCTAAGATGACTCAGCCGATCAATCTACTACAATGCGGCATACAATGGCTGCGCCAACTGCAACCGTGTCAGCTCTGCCATAGCGACACGCAATGGCAACATTCGGTCTGTCAAACCTGTTGGCAACAATTGCCGTGGCGTAGCCAAGCGGTACAACGACAAGAAATGCAGATTCAAGTCACTTTTGATTATCACTATCCAATTAATCGCATCATTCAACAATTTAAATATGAACAGCAGTTACATTACCAACTACTTTTGGCAGGTGCGCTAAAACAACTGTCTTATCCTAAAATTCAAGCCATTGTACCGATGCCAATTTCCACTGCCCGCTTGACTGAACGCGGCTACAATCAATCTTTATTGTTGGCAAAAGGACTGGCACAACATTTAAATGTCCCGATTTGGCAACCTGTGACCCGCTTGCAACAACATGCGCAAAAAGGCTTAAGTCGCTTAGAACGATTGGAAGACATCCAACAGCAATTTCAAATTCAGACTGCGCCTAAAATCCGTTATCGTCGGGTTTTAATTGTGGATGATGTGGTCACAACGGGCAGTTCAATTCATGCACTCAAACAGCAGTTACTCAAGCTCGGCTGTCAAAAAGTCGAAGCAGTCTGTCTAGCCAGTGCTGAATAAAAAACAAAACTATTCAGGCGAATATGCTTAGCGCATTAAAAAATTGCACTTGAAATATAGACGAATGATCAACAGCTCTTAATTTTGTTGTAAATATTGTCTTAACCATGGCATCACCACTTCATGGGTTAGCGGTGCTAACAAAGTATCTTGATCATCCAAATCCACCCACTTCATTTCGGCAATTTCAGCAGCAATTTTTGGTGCCTGGTCTAGCTGCACCCAATACACATAACTGACCAAACGACAGTCAGGTTCATTGGCTGTTGCTGTTTCATAGCGTCCAATAAATTGTTGAATTTGCGCCTGACAGCCAATTTCTTCGGCAATTTCTCGCAACATGGTCGTTTCAGGTGCTTCATTGGGTTCTAATTTGCCACCGACCTGCATAAAACACGCAGTGTGCTGTTTACGCACCACCAATAACTGCTGTTTAGCATTTAAAATAATTGCAGCCGCAACGGTAATGATGTTGTTGATCTCAGCCATTTTATTTCGCCAGTTCCTGCTGCACCCACTCTAGCTCAGGTACTTCCCATTTCATTTCAGGGACACGATATTGTTCAAATTGCTGCAAAATATTGTCAATACAATTCGATACTATCAATGCCTCACAAAAACGTGGCTGAGTAAAACCTTTTTCAGAGGTCTGTCTTAAAAACTTTAGCAAATCATCATAAAAGCCATCTACATTTAAAAAAGCACAGGGTTTTGAGTGAATTCCTAATTGTGCCCACGTCCATTGCTCAAAAATTTCTTCTAAAGTTCCCGAACCACCCGGCAAAGCAATAAAGCCCTCGGCTAATTCTGACATTTTTATTTTGCGAGCATGCATGTTTTCAACAATGTGTAATTCTGTCAAATGCGGATGCGCCAATTCATGCTCTGCCAAACTTTCAGGCATAACGCCAATTGCACGACCACCTGCGGCCAAAGTACTATCTGCCACCACACCCATTAAGCCTGAGCGCCCACCGCCATAAATTAAAGTTTTGCCTTGTGCAGCCAGTGTTTCACCCACTTTTCGTGCATTTTCAACAAAAACTGAATCTTTTCCTGGGGCAGAACCACAGAAAATAGCAATTGACGACATCATTTTTTCACCATGTTATCTGGCTGTCATGCCATAAAATTAAACTTCAGGGAGATTTTTAAATAAAATAGCATTCTGAGCAGTGTATTTAGTAAGATCCTTGTCTAAAATACACCCATCCACAAAACCCATACTGCGCAAGGAGAAAAGACGAATGCTTGAAGCCTTTTATGCCACAGAGCGCGGTAGTCTGGAAGATGCCACCATTAACGGTGGTTTTGATTTGCATCCAGATCTGGTCTGGATTGACCTAATTGCCCCTTCACAAGAAGAACAGCAATGGGTACTAGACGCATACTCACAAAATTTACCGACCTTAAAATCTTTGGAAGATATTTCATCTTCAGCGCGATTCTACCGCGATGATGACGGTATTTTACACATTAGTACCTATTTTTTAACTAAAAATAAAAACTATCAAGTCGATGGCGAAACTGAAGACAATTCCAGTATTTTAGCCACTGTGCAAACCGTCGCCTTTATTTTACATAAAGAACACTTGTTTACCCTACGTGGTGAAAAATTAGTGGCGTTTCGGGCATTTCGGGCGCGTGCACGACGTAACGACTACGAAATTGACTATAAAGACCCGACTTGGGTGCTTTTAGGCTTGCTTGAAGCCAAACTGGACGAACTTGCGGATATCTTAGAAGATATCCACAAGGACTTGGAAAAGTATTCCACAGAAGTTCTGAATAACCGTCATCGTGAGCAAATTTTAGACCTCGATGACATGATTACCCGACTGGCACAATTAGAAGACATGCTTGGAAAAGCGCAATTGTGTTTGATTGATTTACGTCGTGTCCTGACCTTTTTGGCACGTCCGCGTGCGTTGGGTAGTCATATTTACGATGCCGACATTCGAGAACTCAGTGAAGATGTACGCTCACTGGTCGAACACGATGCCTTCTTATTCCAAAAAGTGCGCTTCTTGCTCGATACCACTTCAGGCTTCATTAACACCGAACAGAACGACACGATTCGTCGATTCTCGATTTTACCGAGTATGTTAGCGCCACCGATGCTAGTTGCCAGTGTTTATGGCATGAACACCGACGTGTTACCTTTTGCCAAAGGCACCACCAGTTTTATAGTGGTCAGTATTATTTTAATTGGCTTCTTTATTGGCCCATTAATTTACTTTAGATGGAAAAAATGGATTTGATGCCTTTTATTCCCTCTCTTTTTAGGCATAGGTATCTACACATCTTTAGGTACCTAGTGCAATGGTTGCGATTTCATTCAGTTCATCTATTGAATATTCTGAGAGCAGTTGAAGAGTATTTAGTAAAATCGAGAGTCCTGCCAATATGGCAGGCGCACTCTCTATCTTGCCTCTTTTCTGCTGTCTACCTGAAAGCCTAGTCAAAAATGCACGGACTTTCTGATTTTGCTCATCTGTACAACGCTGCACTCTCCACGTCAACACACAAGCCATACAACTGATCAGCAAACGCCTTAAAATCGCTTCTGGGGTAGTCTGAAGCCATGACTCAATATCATGACCTGCTTGCTTGAGAAGTTTGAAATAACATTCGATTGACCAACGCCAGTAATACCAAGTTGTCAATTCCACTGCGGTAATCTCGGTTGATACATTGCTGATCAATGACCATCTTGCAACTGTCTTATCATTAATATCTTTAACCACCGCAATAATCAGTCTAGCCTCAATTGCAGCACCTTTCTGAGGAGCAACTCTTTGACCTAAAGAATCTTTTTTATTTGATTTTGCAGCACGGGTAAGCCGAACATTGGTTTCTCCAACATAAAGCATATGTTGATTACCCTTGTAAGAAATGGGTTTCACTTGCTGTATTTCGATACGTTCAGCAACTTCTCCAACTTTACATATTTCACCCTGATGCTCAATCCGATTGCCTTCCTTTGCTCGAATAAGCCATTGAAAACCATGACTGCTTAATTCCCTGAGATGAGCAATGGAATCTCCTTCACGATCAATAATATGTACGCAGGTTTTCTCAAGAGGAAACTGTTCAACTTTTTGTATTTGTTCAGAAAGGGAGTCTAAATGAGTTTTACGTTCGGTCTGTTGCTCATTAAATGTCGAATAGCAACCTGAAGCACTAGAAAGGGTTTGAGCTAATGGAGCAACAGGAAGTCCAGAAGCAGCATCAACAAGTAAGCTCGTTTGTAATTCATAGCCTGAGTCGTACTGATGTGTCCTTTGGAGTTTTTGAGTTTTATTACGATGTGTCACATATTGGATTTGTGACCAATCATGAATAACTAAAGCATAGCGATGCAGCGATGTCTTAATCTGATCACAAGCAAGCTGTTGAATAGGTTCATTTAATTGTTTAAATGAAATTTTATCATTATTTAAAAACCGCCATACAGCTTGCGTCGTTGCGAAACTATTTTTTTGAGCAGAGGCAATATCTTTGATTGCAGGGGCAATATCTTTGATTGCAGGGGCAAGTGAAGCAAGAGGATTCATATTGAACTGAACAAGGTTGTTGTAACGTTTGACAAGGCGCTGATCTAAGCGAGAGATGTTAAAATTGAAGAGCATGCTCTTCAATTTAACGCAAAACATGGAAATTGTGTAGATACCTATGCCCACAGGGAGAAGGTTTTCAGCTTCAGCATAGCGGAAATTTATTTGAATATTCTTCCCGAGAAATCCACAATTTCTGTGGATAAATCTTGGGATAATTCACATTTTGCAGTATGCAGGATATAGACTGAGTCATCACAGATCATCATTTTGCACTAATGATGTGTTATCAATATTTTGATTTATAATGAAAAAATAAAAATAATCATACAAAAATATGAGCATTAATTTTAAGCAACTTTATCCCCCGATTATTCCGTTACACAACTGCTCTAGGATTGAACAGCGAGAGTTATCTATAGTCTTGACTAATTCAATTGAAGCAATTTTATCGCAAGATTTGTGCAGGTTTGCATTTCTAATCATTGGACTTTATGAATCGTGGTAGAAGGGGAATTTAATGCAATATTTAAAATCACAGGTGTTTTTGGGTGCTGTCGCTTTAAGTTCGGTTATGTTGTTGACTGCATGTCAGCCAAAGAGTGAGACAACTTCTAAAACCGAAACTGAGCAAGCTGCGCCTGCATCTGTCACAGCCGAGATTCCTGTGATTCAAGCTAAAGTGGTGGCGCTTAAATTGCCACAACAGCAAATTTGTGATGAAGAAGGCTGTACTGCTTACGATATTCAGACAGTAAAAACCAATGTGGCGTGGATTGATGAATATTTTATGCAGCGTTTGCAAAAGGCAGACCCAATTGCATTTTCTGAAGCTGCGGCATCAACTGCAACGCCAAAGGTAGAAGAAACCGATCCTATGCGACTGAGTCAGAGTTCGAGCTATGTGCGTTATATCGGGCAACATGCCAATTTAGCGACGTTTAGTTTGCAAAGCTATAGTTACCCTGCGGGTGCAGCACATGGTATTCATCACCAAGAATTTGTGACTTTTGATTTAAAACAGAAAAAGCGTTTGGCGTTGCAAGATATTATGCTGCCCAATACGGAAGCCAAAATGACAGAAGAATTATTTAACCATAATTATAACTGGCTAGATGAACATGATATTTCCCGTGAAAAGTTTAAACTGAGCGATAATTTTTATTATGGTGCCAATGGTTTGGTCTTTGTCTACCCGTTGTATGAATTGGCATCTTATGCAGAAGGTATGCCTGAGTTGATTCTGCCTTACTACGCGACAGAAAAATTAATAAAGTCTGAATATTTGCCAAGTTTGCCGCAGTATCCTAGCCAATAAAATTGCACAAAAATACGCAGAGATTGCTGTAATAAGGTGCAGCCGTGAATCGGGTTACTGTATTTTTTAACCCGAAGCGCTTACACTATAGCCAGTTTTTTTCTTATTCCAAGATTGGCTATGATTGACCCGAAATTACTCAGAAATAATATTGAGGCTGTAAATTTAGCCTTGGCAAAACGTGGTGTGCAATTAGATGTGGCAGAGTGGGCAGCACTTGAAGCACGTCGTAAAGAATTGCAATCTAAAACCGAAGCATTACAGGCAGAGCGTAATTCGGGCGCAAAACAAGTCGGTCAGATTAAAAAAGCAGGTGGTGATGCTTCTGAAATTATGGCTCGCATGGCTGCTATTGGCGATGAAATCAAAGCCGCTGAAGTGGCTTTGGCAGAGTTACAAGATGAGTTAGAAGCTAAATCATTGTCTATTCCAAACTTGCCAGATGAGTCTGTGCCTGAAGGTAAAGATGAAGCTGATAATGTGGAAGTATTGAAATGGGGTACACCACGCCAGTTTGATTTTGAAATTAAAGATCATACCGACCTTGGCGAAATGATGGGTGGTTTGGAATTTGAAACTGCAACCAAATTAACAGGTTCTCGTTTTAGCGTTCTGAAAGGGCCATTGGCGCGTTTACAACGTGCGATTACCCAGTTCATGTTAGATACGCATACTGTTCAAAATGGTTATACCGAAGCGTATGTACCGTATTTGGTCAATGCAGATTCATTGCGTGGTACTGGTCAGCTGCCTAAATTTGAAGAAGATTTGTTCAAGCTACAAGGTGAAAAAGAATACTATCTAATTCCAACTGCCGAAGTTCCAGTAACCAACTTTGTGCGTGATGAAATCATTGATCCTGAACGCTTGCCATTAAAATATGCCGCTCATACCCCTTGTTTCCGCAGCGAAGCAGGTTCTTATGGTCGCGATACTCGTGGTTTAATCCGTCAACACCAATTTGATAAAGTCGAAATGGTGCAGATTGTAAAACCAGAAACCTCAATGCAGGCTTTAGAAGAATTGACTGGACATGCTGAAGGCATTTTACAGGCACTTGGTTTACCGTACCGTAAAATTATTCTATGCGGTGGCGATATGGGTTTTGGTGCAACCAAAACTTATGACTTAGAAGTATGGGTGCCAAGCCAAAATACCTATCGTGAAATCTCAAGTTGCTCAAACATGGGCGATTTCCAAGCACGACGTATGAAAGCACGCTACCGCGTAGATCAGAAGAAGATCGAATTGGTGCATACGTTGAATGGTTCAGGTTTAGCTGTAGGTCGTACTTTACTTGCAGTGATGGAAAACTATCAACGTGCTGATGGTTCAATCGAAATTCCTGCAGTATTACGTCCATATATGGGCGGTATTAGTCATATAGACTAAAATGCATCGAATTTGTGCATAGTTTTTGCTTTAGCTCAATCAGATCTAAAAAATATAGAGGCGTATCGTGGAAATTTTCCCAATCTCTTTAAAGTTGCAGCAGCAACGTTGCCTGATTGTGGGTGGTGGGCATATTGCTTATCGTAAAGCACTGTTACTGGCTAAAGCGGGCGCAAAAATTGATGTACTTGCTCCTGAAATTGATGACAATTTACTGCAACTGGTGCAGCAGAGTCAGGGGCAGTATGTGCAAGATGTTTTTAGTTCATCTACTGCGCTGCGTCACTATCGTTTGGTGATTGCTGCAACAGATAACAATTTGGTCAATCAGCAAGTTTTTGCAGCTTGCGAAGCCGAAAATGTGCTGGTCAATAGTGTTGATGATCCGCCACATTGTCGTTTTATGGTGCCTGCGATCATTGACCGTTCGCCTTTAGTGATTTCAGTTGCAAGTAATGGCACATCTCCCGTGTTATCACGTCAAATTCGTACTCAACTGGAAAGCAGTATTCCGCATGGTATGGGCAAACTGGCTGAGTTTTCAGGTCAGTGGCGTGCAGCGGTAAAACAGAAAATTGTAAATCCAGAAGAGCGCCGTATTTTTTGGGAGGAGTTATATGCTAGCCCTCTTAAAGAACAGGTGTTCAATGACAATCTTGACGCTGCAAACCAAAGCATACAACACGCTTTAGCGGAATGGCAAACACCGAAAGGCGAGGTGTATTTGGTTGGTGCAGGGCCGGGTGATCCTGAATTGCTGACCTTAAAAGCCTTACGATTAATGCAGCAAGCCGATGTGGTGATTTATGACCGTTTGGTGTCTGCACCCATTTTGGAATTGTGCCGCCGTGATGCCGAAAAAGTCTATGTCGGAAAAGCACGTTCTAACCATGCTGTACCGCAAGAAGGCATCAATGCATTATTGGTGAAATATGCACAAGCAGGTAAGCGAGTTTGCCGTTTAAAAGGTGGCGATCCGTTTATTTTTGGGCGTGGCGGTGAAGAAATTCAAGAATTGTATGAAGCAGGTGTGTCATTTCAGGTCGTACCGGGCATCACCGCAGCCTCGGGCTGTTCGGCTTATGCAGGCATTCCACTGACTCATCGAGATTATGCGCAAAGTGTGCGTTTCCTTACTGGGCATTTAAAAGAAGGTTCGCCTGAATTGCCGTGGTCAGAATTGGTGTATGAACACCAGACTTTGGTGCTGTATATGGGCTTGGTTGGCTTAGAAAGCATTTGTGAAAAACTGATTGCACATGGACAACGGGCGGATATGCCTGTCGCCTTAATTTCTAAAGGCACGACCCCTGAACAAAAAGTGTTGGTGGGGACGTTGGCGGATATTGCCAGTAAAGTCGAACAGCACCAAATTCAGGCGCCTACCTTGACCATTATTGGTGAAGTGGTCAATTTACGTGAACAGTTGAAATGGTAATGAATCTCCCCCAACCCCTCTTTTAAAAAGAGGGGAGTTCCTACATTTTCTAAAGGGAGCTGGGGAGGGATTGTGAAAAGTAGAGAAAATTTGTGATCCACGTTGTTTTATATGAGCCTGAAATTCCAGCTAACACAGGCAATATCATTCGTTTATGTGCCAATACCGGTGCGCAATTACATTTGATTCAGCCATTAGGTTTTGAATTGGATGATAAAAAGCTGAAACGTGCAGGTTTGGATTATCACGAATGGGCACGTATGCAAATTTGGGACAATCTTGAGCAATGTTTGGCTGATTTAGATCGTAAAGGTGTGGGCTTGGATGCGATTTATCCATTGACCACCAAAGGTACAGAAACACCACATACTTCAGATTTAAACCGACCTGTTGCCTTGTTGATGGGGCCTGAAACTCGCGGTTTGCCTGAAGCTGTACGCATGTTGTTTCCGCAGCAGCACTGGATTCGTTTACCAATGGCAGAAAACTCACGCAGTTTAAATTTGTCTAATGCAACGGCTGTGATTGTGTATGAAGCATGGCGTCAGCAAGGTTTTAAAGTATTGCTCTAATTTGACCATTAATTTATTTCAAATTTAGTGCGATCTTGAGTATCAATGATCTGCGTTGATGAACAAAAAGTTGAGATAAAATTGTACTCAGCTTTTTTATTTTTGGTTATTTTACTGATAAAAACTTATAACCCATTTTAGACATAAGAAAAGGCGCATAAAGCGCCTGATCTGAAGATTGAGAAGCTATTTGTTTTAGCGATCATCAAACTCATTGTGCTGCGGAGCAGGGTGTTTAAAGCCTTTGGTTTTATAACCGAGGTATAAAACCCCAAACATCGCCCACCATAAGCCATACTTCAATGAAGTTTCATCGACTTCGAGCCATAAAGCAAACACTGCAATAAAGCCACATAACGGTACGATCACAAAATTGAGAATGTCCTTAAAGCCTTTGGTGCGACCATCACGCAGCGCATAACGTGAAATCACCGATAAATTCACAAAACTAAATGCGGTGAGAGCGCCAAAACTGATCAATGAAATCACAAAATCTAGATCCATAAAACCAGCAGTTAAGGCTACAGCACCCACAATTAGAATGTTGTATGAAGGCGTGTAGTTACGTGGGCTGATATGACCAAAGAGGTTTTTGTTGATCACGCCATCACGACCCATCACGTACATTAAACGTGATACACCTGCATGCGCTGAAATACCAGATGCCATGACCGTTACAATTGCAAAGGTCAGTACATAAGATTGGAACAGCGAGCCACCCACCAACAGTAAAATTTCTGGCTGAGTTTCTGCGATATTTTTAAAGTAGCTACCCGGTTCATTCGGGAAATAAATTTGCATGAAATAGGTGCTAACAATGAAGATTACGCCTGCAATTAGCGCAGTTAAGAAAATCGCTTTTGGTAAGGTTTTCTCTGTATCTTTGGTTTCTTCTGCAAGTGAGCTGAGTGAGTCAAAACCTGTAAATGAGAAGCAGAGTAGGGTTGCACCTGTAATCAATGCGCCTACCGAAGTAAGTTCATTCCAGAAAGGTTCTAAGCTCCATAACTGATAACGTTGCTCGGCAGTAATTGGACCATCGGCATTGAAGCCTGCCTGAAGTTTGGTGTACATCATCCATGTAAATACGCCAATGACCACCAACTGTACCAAAACGATCATACTGTTAAAGTTGGCGACAAAACGCGCGCCACGCAAGTTGACACCCGTCATAAATGCCGTGAGTACCACCACCCAAATCCAGTGATTCACATCAGGGAATAAGGCTTCCAGATAAATCACCGCCAAGATGATGTTGACCATTGGCGAGAGTAAATAATCTAGCCAAGATGACCAACCCACCATAAAACCAACGTTGGGGTGAATCGATTTTTGTGCATAGGTATACGCCGACCCAGAAGAAGGATAACGACGAATCATGTGACCATAACTTAAAGAAGTTAAAAGAATGGCAACCAGTGCAAAAATATAAGATGTGGGTACGTGAAAATGACTTTCTTCCGATACTAAGCCGAAAGTGTCGAATAACGTCATCGGTTGAATGTAGGCTAAACCAATAATAATAATGTGCCAGAGTCCTAGCGTTTTTTGCAGTTTAGCTGCCGATTGAGTCCCAGAGATATTTGTCAACGGCGTTATCCTCTTAATCGTTGATCAAGGATCAGTCATGTTTGTTCAGGATTGTTTGAGACGAACAATCCCCCCTACATAAAAAGTAAAAACGCGCCAATCTACTCCATAATGACGCGCTTTGTCAGTATCTTTGCTTTCTTTTTTAGCAGAAAAAACGCCATATTGATGAAAAAACATCAGACGCAGCAGTCTACCAATGAAAAGCCCGATGTTTAGAAAAACATCAGGCTAGATTTTCGGCTATGTTCGCCTATTTTGTAGGAATTACCAAGCCTTTTTTAAGATAGCTTTGAGTTCTTCTAAATTGGCTTCTTTCGGGTTGTAAATAATCGAACCATCGTTCAGGGCTTTTTCAGCGACTTCATCTAATTGTGCTTCGCTGACTTTACCAGTTTCTTGTAAAGTGCGTGGCAATTTGGTCAGTGCATATAAGCGGTCACGAATAGCTAAGAGTGTCGCAATGGTTTTATCGGCACGTAAATGTGCAGGGGTTTGCGCATAGACGTCTGCGCCTGCCAACGGTAATAGCAGCTCGGCAATTTTATCGGCATTGACGTCTTTGTTGTATTCCAACACGTATGGCAAGAATAAATTCATGCACAGTCCATGTGGCAAATGTGCCACAGCACCCAACGCATGACCTAGGGAATGCACTAAACCAACCATGGAATTTGAAAATGCAATGCCCGCCATAGTAGATGCTTGTGCCAATTCCAAACGGCCTTGTTCATCGCTTGGGTTGTCTAATACATTGAACAGGTTATTGCTGATTTTTTTAATTGCTGCAGTAGCATAAGCATCAGAAATTGGGTTGGCTGCCATGCAACTATAAGCTTCAATGGCGTGCGTCATGGCATCCATAGCCGTCATTGCCGTTAAATGTGGTGGCAAAGTTTGCGTCATACGTGAGTCTAAAATGGCTGCATGTGGCATTAAGTAATACGATGCAAATGGCATTTTGACGTTCTTTTCGGTGTCGGATACCACCGCAACCATAGTCACTTCTGAACCTGTGCCTGATGTGGTTGGAATCACAAAAAAAGGTTTCAGTGGACGTGGTAAGTTATGCGCACCTGAATATTGCAATAAGTCATCACCACCTTCACTGACTAAAATATTGGTGGCTTTAGAGGTGTCAATGACTGAACCGCCACCCACCGCGATAATGGCATCACAGTTGTTTTCGCGGTACAACTGCGCAGCACGGCGAACTGTCGCCACACTTGAATCTTGCGGGACATCATCAAAAACATAGCCAATCACGGCATCGGTAGATTCAAAAGCCGCTTCAATCGGTGCAAGCAAATTGTTGGAACGCACGCCTTTGTCGGTAATGATCATTGGGCGCTGCGAACCGAGTGTCGCCAATTCAAACGGAATATGTTCAAGCGCTGCATGACCTGCAATGACTTTGACTGGGCAAAAAAATTCGTAATAAGGCTTCGCCATGTTATGCACTCCGTTTGAAATAAGATTGGGCAACTTTTAGATAGATATTGGCTGCACCTGATAGTTTTTCTTTTAAGCTGAGTTCAGTCGGATATTGTTTTACCGCCAGTTCTGCCAGTAATTTAGGCAAGATCAGTGCTTCCATTTTATTCAGGCAACGTACCAAGCGAATTGCATAAGACACATCACCATCAGCAATCATGCGGTCATGCGCAAAGGCCTGTGCGGTACTTTCCTGAAATGAAAACACTAAAAATGCATGATTTAAGTGTTTGAAGGTAATGGTTAAATCGGGTTTTTGTGCCGTATTCTGTAACAGTTCTAATTGATGATCTGCAGTGACTTTGGCAACAAAGGCTGGACCATTCGGAAAAACTTTCATAGACAACACAAAGTTGCTGGGAAATTTGGCAACTTCTTGTTTAATTTCTTCATCGACCTGACTTGCCATGACTAAACCTCTGCCAATCACATCCATCATGAGTTTGACATAGGCCAGTTGCAAAGCGGGTTTCACAGATTTAGTTGAAATCACGCGCTGAATCCCTGTGTTATAAATCATTATTTAGAGTAAATACTCTATTTTATTTCTTATTGAAAAGAAAGCCATTTATACGTGAATGACTTGAACGTCATTAAAGTAACCGCTGTTTTGTAAAGTTTCAATGATATCTGCGCAGAAGTTTTCAAAATGTGGATAGTCATTGACTAAATCCATCACACGTACCATTTCCAAACCTGCATAGCCGCAAGGGTTGATACTTTGAAAACCAGTCAAGTCACAATCAATATTAAGGGCTAAACCGTGATAACTACGGCCTTTACGAATTTTAAAACCGAGTGAGCCAATTTTTCGTTCATTGACATATACCCCTGGTGCATCGGCTTTGGCATAGGCATCAATGCCGTATTTTTTAAGCAGCTCAATCATCAAGTTTTCAGCATAAGATACCAAAGTACGGACATTCCAACCTAAACGGTTGAGGTCAAACATGAAGTAGGCGACCAATTGGCCTGGGCCATGCCATGTGACTTGGCCTCCTCGGTCAGTTTGTACTACAGGAATATCCGTAGCCATTAAAATATGTTCAGCTTTGCCTGCTTGCCCCTGAGTGAGTACATTCGGATGCTGCAAAATCCAGAGTTGGTCAGGACTGTCTGCATCACGTTGCTCCGTCCAGTGTTTCATTTCCTGAAAGCGTGCTTCGTAGTCTGTCAGGTCATGGTATTGACGAATAATCAGGTTTGGCCGTTGTGCAGTGTCCACAGTGATGCAGTCCTATCCGTAAAAGCAAGAAATTGATTTTATTATACGAAAATGTGGCGGGTGTAGGGGATTTGTGGAATGAATAAGATTTTGTGAGTTCAGAAACAAAAACACGCTCGAAAGCGTGTTATTTGAAAATCAATCTACAAAATTACAATGCAGTTTTAATCAGTGGGCAAGCTGCCAAATCTGCATAAATGGCATGCACTTGTTCCAATTCTTCAAAACGCAATTGTGCTGTAATTGAATGATACTTGCCTGTGCGTGATGGGGTAATGCTGATGCTTTGTGCATCAAACTCAGGGAAGTGCTTCACTAAAATTTCAAGCACAGCAATACGCAGTTCATCACCCGCGTCACCAATGAGTTTAATTGGGTAATCCATTGGAAACACCCAAAGATGCTCTTGTAGTTCACGAGATGGGGTACGGTTGAATAACGTCATAAGCGTGTGTCTCTATCTCTATATCAAACGCCTGCATAGGGCAGGCGTTTTTTGTCTTGTTGAATAAATGAGGCTGAATTTAAAAATTTCAATAGCTCATTTATGCAGCAATCTTAGTCATTTTCCAAGAACGAGCGTAAGTGTTCAGAACGAGAAGGGTGACGAAGTTTACGTAAGGCTTTGGCTTCAATCTGACGGATACGTTCACGGGTCACATCAAACTGCTTCCCAACTTCTTCCAAAGTATGATCGGTTGGCATATCAATACCAAAACGCATTTTCAGAACTTTGGCTTCACGTTCAGTCAAGTTTTCAAGCACTTCACGGGTCGCTTCTTTTAAGCCTTCAGAGGTTGCCGCATCAACAGGTGAGGTGATGTTGCTGTCCTCAATGAAGTCACCCAAATGTGAATCTTCATCATCACCAATTGGCGTTTCCATAGAAATCGGCTCTTTGGCAATTTTCAGAACTTTACGAACTTTAACTTCATCCATTTCCAAGCGTTCGCCTAATTCTTCTGGAGTCGGTTCACGACCCATTTCCTGAAGCAATTGACGCGATACACGGTTGATCTTGTTAATGGTTTCGATCATGTGTACTGGAATACGAATGGTACGCGCTTGGTCGGCAATAGAACGGGTAATCGCCTGACGAATCCACCATGTTGCATAAGTCGAGAACTTATAACCACGACGGTATTCGAACTTGTCTACCGCTTTCATCAAGCCGATGTTACCTTCCTGAATCAAGTCTAGGAATTGTAAACCACGGTTGGTGTATTTTTTTGCAATCGAAATAACCAGACGCAAGTTGGCTTCAACCATTTCTTTTTTCGCACGACGGGCTTTGGCTTCGCCTACTGCCATACGCTTAGAAATTTCTTTGATGCCTTTAACATCTAAGCCTAACTCTTTTTCAATGTCGGCAATTTTTTGTTGGAACGCCAAAATATCTAGACGTACTTTTTCCAAATAGCCTTTTTGGTCGGCAGGTGCTTTGGCAATGTGCTCGTCTAACCAAGCAAAGTTAGATTCCTGACCTGGGAATGAGGTACGGAATTGAGTACGATCCATACGACCACGACGCACCGCATAACGCATCACTTCACGTTCAGCAGTACGAATTTGTTCATGTGTACCACGAATCATTTCCGAAATAATATCGAATAAACGTGGCGTAAATTTAAACATCATGAATACAGTCGCTAAAGCTTCTAAAGCCTCTTGAGCTTCGGCACTTTCACGACCATGTTTTTCAATGGCAGCAATTTTTGCAAGATAAGCCTGTTCCAATTCACCAAAACGCATTCTTGCAATTTCTGGGTCTGGACCTGAATCTGCTTCAGATTCTTCTTCGGCTTCAGCTTCTTCTTCCTCATCGTCATCATCAAGTTTGACGTCTTTGGTTGGTTTGTTGCTGGTGTCTTCTTCTTTGTCTAAATCGGCTTCGTCTTCTAAAACTTCTGGAATTTCTTCATCGGTTTCAGGGTCTAAATAACCTGATAAAATATCGGCAAGGCGACGTTCGCCTGCTTCATAATCTTTATATTCTTGCAGTACCACTTGCACTGCGTTTGGCCAGTAGGCAATCGAGTGAAGTACATCGCGAATCCCTTCTTCAATACGTTTCGCAATGCTAATTTCACCTTCACGCGTTAACAGCTCAACCGTACCCATTTCACGCATATACATACGCACAGGGTCTGTGGTGCGACCAGGCTCATTTTCTACAGAGGCAAGTACCGCTGCAGCTTCTTCTTCAGCAACTTCGTCGGCAGCTTCCGCATTATCCTCGAACATTGCATCATCAGATTCAGGCGCACGTTCATGCACAGGAATACCGACGTCTTGAAGCATTTGAATAATGTCTTCAATCTGCTCGCTTTCTGTGATTGAGTCCGGGAGATGATCGTTAACCTCAGCGTAAGTTAGGTAACCTTGCTCTTTGCCTCGGCTAATCAGAGCCGCTACTTGCGAAGTAGGGGAATTCATATCGCTCATCTTTGCTTACTCTTCGTTGAATCTGTGGCAGTGAAAAACCGTGCATGATAGCACAATTCGCTTTAAATAGGGGGTGAATTGATCAATCAAGCATGATTTTAAAATGATGTTTGAATGAAGAATGTGATAGGAATATGGGGCTTCATTACTGTTTTTCAAGTCAATTTCCTTTTTGCCCGCAAAATATTTTTATGATTGGGGCGAATCTCAAATAATGATACTAACTTGTTCATAAATACACAAATTTGCCGCAATGTTGCAAGCTGTCTATGTTGCAGTTTTTTGAAAAAAATAAATAAAACTTGACAATATTTATAAAGGCAGATAAATAGCGGCTAGACCCTTCACATTTTTTCATTCTGAGGTAGTTTTAGTGTCTTCTACAGATTTTGAACTAGATGATAACTACGGTGATGATGATGTTAATTTCGATGAGGCATCAAACAAAATAAGCGCGAAAGAATCTTTAGAAAAGCGCCGTTTGATTGATGATTTACTCGCACAACGTCGTTTGGAACGTGAGCTCAAAGATTTTGATTATGATTTTGACGATGACGACGATTTTGACGATGAAGATGACTAAAATCAGGTACTGTATCTGGCATTGAAAATGCTATGCTACACCCCTAAATTGACACCGATGGATTTGAAATGACTGCTTTAGATTTAGACCTGTTAAGTGAATATCTAGATGGTGACCAAAACGAGTATGGTCTAGACTTCGCTGCAACGCATGGTTTCTTGTGTGCCATTGCAGTTGGACCTCAATTTGACCCATGGTTAAATGAATTGTTTGAAGGCAACCAAAAGAAAGTGCCTGCTGAAATTATTGCGCAAATTCAGGCTTGGTTAGAAAGCATTCGCCAAAGTTTAGCCAATGAAGAAGGCATTGAGTTTCCATTTGAAATTGAAGAAGCAGAAGTTGATTCAAGTTTGGGTGATTGGAGCGTTGGCTTTGTCGATGCGATGTTCTTAAACGAAGAAGCATGGTTTACGCCTGAATTTGAAGAGCAATTGGTTGATTTAACTTTGCCAATGATGGTGTTTAGCGGCATTGATGAAGAAGATCCACAAATGGAATCTTTCCGTCGCAATGGTCAGTTAATGGACGAAATTGCAGAAGAAATTCCTGAAAACCTGAATGAATTATATTTGATGTACCACACGCCTGATTAATGGCTTGGTTTACATATTGTGTAATATGTAATCCTCATAAAAAAAACGCACTGCGCAAATCGCAGTGCGTTTTTTATTATGGCGCTTCAATGATCATGTTACCAATTAGCGTGTCGCACGATCCCAAGCATCTTTGACAGCAAATTTAGCTTGTTCCCACGTTAAGCGTGAACTGCCTTTAATTTGCTCCCATTTGCTTCTTAGATCGGGCTCAACATCTTCGAAACGTGTGTGCGTATCATAATGTGGGCGGTTTTCATAACCAATGCGATAGGCATTTTGATAGTCACGATCATAATCTAAATCATGATAATGGTTGCGTGTTTCTGTAAAGTAGGTTGTATTTAAGCTATTGGTACGCCAGTAAGCTTCTTCTTCGGTAGGGTTCACAACTTCTGCTGCACCTTTACCTGCCAAACCACCCACTACAGCGCCTACAGCACCACCGACCACAGCACCTACTGGACCACCCAGCGCACCTACTGTTGCACCAGTAGCCGCACCGCCAACAGCACCTAAACCAGTACCGACAGGGTGTGCACCAGGTTCTCCTGTAATTGGATCGGCATTTAAGCGATCACGTTCTTCTTTTGGTAAGTTCTTAACCACATCACGGTCAATTTTTTCATTGCGTTCAAAATCTGACATTCGAATCACCTTTTTATCTTTGTATGCGTTATAGCGTTCCTATATTCATAAATCGCTATGAATAGGCTTAATCTACGCTGCTACAATGTAGGCTTATAGCCTATTCAGAATGCATTTCAGTTACAGCGCATGTCAGACGTAAATTTATGTGTGATATATCAGCCTGATGTTGATTTTAAGTGTTTGATGTTGCGGTTCAGTGTGAAATACGTACTTTAGGTAAGCTTATAAGTACTTTTTTTGATAATAACGGTTCGCATACCAACCATAGGCAACATGAAAAACTGCACCATGAATCGCAATCAAACACAGCATCACCACCGCAGCCAGTGCTAGTCCTGCTTTATCTGCAGCTTTTAAAATGGCTTCTGCATTCGGATTCATCAGCACCAAGAAAAACACAAAGAAGCTACCAATAATAATTGCCACCGCACTTGAGCCCCAAACCAGTTGAATTTTTTCATCACTGCTCGGTAAGCGTTGTTCTTTTTTGACAAAATGTCCTGCGCTAATGAATGCTGCGGCAATTAATGCAGGGAGCAAGGTCAAGCCACCTAAGTTCAGACCAAAAATCAATACGGTAATGAGTAAGACCAGCGTAATACTGTAAACCGCAGCAAAAAATAATAAATATGGTTTCATGTCTGATTTTCCCCAAAAAATTGATTCAATTGCGCAGCAACACAAGCATTAGTCACGCATTTTACGGCGATGCCTACGGTATAAAAAAATGGCGATGACTAAGAGCACCAAGCCTATAATGACATGGCTGACCTGACTGAAAATTTGCTGCATCAATTGTTGGTTTTCACCAAAATAATAACCCACGCAAGCTAAAAAAGTGGTCCAAATTATTGTGCCTAAACCACTATAAAACATAAATTTCCAAAATGGCATGTGGCTCATGCCTGCAGGAATACTGATGAGAGAACGAATAGCGGGAATCATGCGCCCAAAAAATACAATCCGATGTCCATATTGTTCAAACCAATGCAGGGAGTTTCGGACGTCTTGTTCTTTAATCCATAGATATTTACCGTAGCGATTGACCCAGTGGTAAATACTTTCATGTTTGCAGCGATAACCTACCCAATATAACACTGCCGCTGCGAACAACGAGCCGATACAGCCTGCAATGATGACACCCAATAGCAGTAATTGCCCTTGCGATGCAGAATAGCCTGCAGAGGGCATAATAATTTCAGAAGGAACGGGTGGAAAAACATTATCCAGAAACATTAACAGGGCAATACCAAGGTAGCCCAGTTGTTCCATAATGGAAATAATCCATTCAGTTAAGTTCATGCAGGTTGTGCTTTAGAAAAGTGCTTCTATCCTAAGCAGTATTGGACGAACAGTAAAGTCTTGCGCAATTTAGACTTAATCAAGCTCTGCATGGGTCAGGGTATAGATATATACACGTCTTAAGCTATATGCCACAAGTATAGGAATGGCACAGAGCAGGGCGTAATTCAAGAAATGCGCTTGCAGATGGTAGCCCACAAATGCCGCAATAATACCGCCTAAAATTGCACCTAAAGCCACAATAAAAGTATGAGATTCATGTTCCAAACCATCTTGCATTGTTGCGCTATGCGTAGCAGTCACAGATTTTACAGGCGTAAAACGTAGTGTGTGCATTGAATTTGAAATTGTTGTTTTAGGCATAGCGTCACTCCTGATTGCGGCATATAAATTTAGGAATACATAACGATCCTTGAATTTTGGGTTATGGGAGATGTTGAGTTTGTGCTGAACATCTGCACCAATATAGCCACAGATTTTGTGGCTTATTTTGATTGAATGCTATCACCCAATCTGGGGATATTGCGCAATGCTTGGTAAACAAGCGTTGTATTTTTATGTTCTATGTAATCTTGCGTGAAGCATATATGTAGACATAAAAAATCCCCATACTGGATGAGGACTTTTTCAATATGATTAGAGTGGTCGATACAACATCAACATGGCTTTTGTTAGACCTTGTTGATGTGTATGAGCCTGTACGGATTACAGACGTTTACGTTTAGCTGCGGCAATTTGTGATTGGCGCATACGGAAACCTTCTTTTTGTTTCTCACTGGTTTTATCAATACAGTACACACAAGATACACCGTGTTCATAGCTTGGTAATTCAACTTCTTCAGGCAGTAATGGCCAACCGCAAGCATGACATTTGGTGTTTTGACCTTCTTGCATACCATGTGTCACCGCAGTACGGCCATCAAATACGAAACATTCACCTTCCCATAAGCTTTCATCGGCTGGTGTTTCTTCTAAGTATTTAAGTACGCCACCTTTTAAGTGATAAACCTCGGTAAAACCTTCTTGCAACAATAATGACGTCGATTTTTCACAACGAATCCCGCCTGTGCAGAACATCGCAATTTTTTTATCTTTATGCTGTTCTAGGTTTTGTTTCACATATTCTGGAAATTCACGGAAAGTTTCGGTTTTCGGGTCAATTGCGCCCTTAAACGTTCCTGCTTTGTATTCATAGTCATTACGGGTATCAATCAGAATGACATCGTCACGAGCAATCAGTTCATTCCATTCTTTCGGGTCTAGGTAGTGACCGACTAAATCACGTGGTTTTACTTCTACACCCAAAGTCACAATTTCTTTTTTCAGCTTGATTTTCATTTTACGGAATGGCTTTTCAGAGCTGTGCGACTCTTTGTATTCCATTGCGGTAAAGCCTTCATCCAACAGAAATTGGTGAACTTGATCAATCGCGGCACGATCACCCGCTACAGTTCCATTAATGCCTTCACCTGCCACAATAAGAGTACCGCAAAGGTTGATTGAATTTACCAAATCTAATAAGCGTTGTTGAAGATCGGCAGGATCTGCAACTTCTTTGAATTGATAAAGTGCGGCAACAACCCAAGTCGTGGTCGCTGGCTGTTCTACAGGTGCAAGCTGTTCTACAGTAGCGTTCATGGAGTACTCCAATAGATGAAAGACAAAAATTTAAGGCGCATATTCTAACCTGCTTTGTGTGAATATGCGAGAAAACCGAGTGCGGTACATGGTTTTTAAAGCACGACACAACATTTTAAAAATGTAGCAGAACGGGGTATGATGCCACTCGTTTCAAAGAAGAATGTTGTGTTCATGTTGATGCGCCAACAGGTGTTGTTAAATATTGGAGTGTTGTGTTGAGTAAGGATCGTCAAATTGCCACTTTAACCCCGTGTGCAGGTCGTTGTTCTACGGTGTTTGGTGATGCTGTCTGTCGAGGTTGCCGTCGCTTTAACCATGAAGTGATTCAATGGAACAGTTATACGCCTGAACAACACACTGCCGTTTGGCGTCGTTTAGATGCACAGCTCGATCAGATTTTAGTGCCTATGTTGCCGTTTGCCGACCTGCGTCATGTTGAAGGGTTTATCCGCTCTAAGCGGGTGCGTTTACGAGATGATGCTTCAAAAGGGCGTAAGCTGTACCATGCACTGAAAATTTGTGAAAAAAATCGACATTTTACCGATGAAAGCGGCTTGGGCATTCACTACAAAGAAGTGCGACCTTTGTGGCAGGAGTTTGAACGTCGCGTGTTGGCGCTTGCAACCGCAAGTTATGATTTTGCATTTTTAAGGGCTGATGGTATTAGCCATAGCTTATTGCATAGCTTGCAAGATGATTAATTCGTAATTCTTGCGATTAAAGGCTAGAAAGACTTTTATTGAACCATAAAAAAACTCGCAAAATTTGCGAGTTTTTTTATTTTGTACAGGAATGGCTTAAGCCACTTGTACAGGAATACAGTTTGCAGTGTGACTCACGGTATTGTCTGGGTTTGCATAGACCAAACGTGGTTCGTGTGCATTGGCTTCTGCTTCAGTGAAGTCACCAAAGGTTGCAATAATAATAATATCGCCTACATCGGCTTGGTGTGCAGCACCACCATTGACTGAAATGATGCCTGAGTTGTCTTCACCACGAATTGCATAAGTTGTGAAGCGCTTACCATTGGTCACGTTCCATACGTGGATTTCTTCATATTCACGAATGCCAGCCAAATCCATGAGTGTTCCGTCAATTGCACATGAACCTTCGTAGTGAAGTTCTGCATGAGTTACAAAAGCACGGTGGATTTTGCATTTTAATAAACGAGATAGCATGGTGAGCGTCTCCTTAGTGGACCTAAGATTTTATCTTATGGTTGAATTCAAACACTGCTTGCTGGATGTCAGTTCCGAGCAGAAAGCGCATTTTGCTCTGAAAATTGCGACATGGCAAGTGTGATTGTTCAACAATTGTGGATTCATCAGTTCGGTTTATAGGCATTGATTTGATTCATGGCTTGTTGTACTTCGCCATTGACCAGTAACTTGATACGACCTAATGCATGTGCAAGTGCATCATCCATTAAAGTTTGCTCGCTACTTGGTGCTTTGCTCAGTACATGACCAGACACGCGTTCTTTTGAACCCGGATGCCCAATACCAATGCGTAAACGATGGAAGTTTGGACCTGTGTGCGGCACGATGTCACGTAAACCATTATGTCCACCATGACCACCACCCGTTTTTAGGCGAATGATCCCTGGGTTCATATCCAGTTCATCATGAGCAATCAGCATTGCTTCAGGTGCAATTTGATAGAATTTGGCGAAGGGAACAACACTTTGACCAGAACGATTCATAAAGGTTGTGGGTAATAACAGACGAACGTCTTGACCTTCGATATTACCACGTCCGCTGATCCCGTGAAATTTAGGATCGGCTTTTAATGTAATGCCATATTGATCTGCAAGGCGTTCTACAAACCAGAAGCCTGCATTATGGCGAGTTTGGGCATACTCTTTACCAGGGTTGCCCAAACCAACAATCAGTGAAATATTAGCCACTAATTATACCATGAACACTTATGCGCGTTTGAAGTCAGCGTGCATAGGTGTGTTTTTAGCAGGGTGACGTTGTAACGCTTGGATTTTCACGTTTTCAACTTTGTCGCCTACTTTGATTTCTACAACTTCTTCAAAGAAAGCATTGCTTTCTAAAGCTTTTACAAGCTCACGAAGTTCTAAAGTGATTGTTACAGGCTCAGCGTCGCCACCATAAATGATAGCTGGAACTAATGCAGCGTGACGAAGGCGGCGGCTCGCACCTTTCCCTTGGTTAGCTGCTTCACGCGCTTGAGCGTTTAATACGAAGTTTGCCATGATAGACATCCTTATTTTGAGTTTAAATAAACTAGATCTGCGACCAATCTAGTGATAGAAAGCCCTGCCAAGTGGCAGGGCTTTGAAAATTTAGCGCTCTATTATAGATAAGAATCGAACATTGCGCTAATAGATTCTTCGTTGTTAATACGACGAATTGTTTCTGCAACCATGCTTGCTACAGATACTTGGCGAATTTTACCAAGTGCTTGAGCTTCTTCTGAAAGAGGAATGGTGTCGGTAACAACCAATTCATCAATGACAGAATTTTTCAGGTTTTCAATCGCTTTGCCTGAAAGTACAGGGTGGGTAGCATAAGCAACAACGCGGCGAGCACCAAAAGTTTTAAGTGCATCGGCAGCTTTGCATAATGTACCTGCAGTATCCACCATGTCATCTACAATGACACAGTCACGATCTTTTACATCACCAATCAAATGCATCACTTGTGATTCATTCGCTTTTTGACGACGTTTATCGATAATTGCAAGATCAATATCACCCATTTGTTTTGCAACAGCGCGCGCACGAACCACACCACCAACGTCTGGTGAAACTACCATGAGATTGTCGTGTGACTGTTGACGCAGGTCAGCCAATAGCGCAGGCGTACCATAAATGTTGTCTACAGGGATGTCGAAGAAACCTTGAATTTGGTCTGCGTGCAAGTCAATCATCACTACACGGTCAATCCCTACAGTGGTGAGCATATCTGCAACCACTTTAGCGGTAATTGGAACACGTGTAGAACGAGGACGACGGTCTTGGCGGGCATAACCGAAGTAAGGAATAACGGCAGTAATACGACCTGCACTTGCTCGACGCAACGCGTCAGCCATCACCAAGATTTCCATGAGGTTGTCATTGGTTGGCGCACAAGTAGGTTGTACGATAAATACGTCTTTACCACGGACATTCTCGGTAATCTCTACAGCAATCTCACCATCAGAGAAGGTAGAAACTGATGCAGCACCTAAAGGAATGTGCAAGTGGCTTACGACTTTTTGAGCGAATTGTGGATGCGCGGTTCCACTAAAAACGACAAGATTGGGCATGAAGCACCCTTGGCGGTTGGTGTATGTAGGAATAGATGGCAGGGGTAGCTGGATTCGAACCAACGGATGCCGATATCAAAAACCGGTGCCTTACCACTTGGCGATACCCCTAGATTTGATCACTGTAAGATGGCAGGGGTAGCTGGATTCGAACCAACGGATGCCGATATCAAAAACCGGTGCCTTACCACTTGGCGATACCCCTAATACAGTAATCTACAGGTGAAAGAGATGGCAGGGGTAGCTGGATTCGAACCAACGGATGCCGATATCAAAAACCGGTGCCTTACCACTTGGCGATACCCCTAATGCGGCAGAACTTTAATATTTTTACTGCGTTCTGTCAAGGTAAATTAACAGGATAGCGGTAATATTGGGGGTTCTGTCTAATGCGAGAAAATGGCAGGGGTAGCTGGATTCGAACCAACGGATGCCGATATCAAAAACCGGTGCCTTACCACTTGGCGATACCCCTATTGTACTGTGAAATGTCGTAATGGAGATTCATCTAAGCTGTTCACAACGTACGCAGTACATGGTGAGTGTGCCAAAATGTCGTCTACATTCATTTCTGCAGTCACTTCAGTAAAGACACAAGCACCTGTACCTGTAAGCTTTGCTTGACCAAATTGGTCTAAATAACGCATTGCTTCATCAACTTCGGGGTATAAATTTCGTGCCACAGGCTCAAAATTATTTCCAAAGTCAGATGGCTTTATCTGATAGCCGCAGAATTTAGTGGGCTTCGTGTTTCTTGTCAATGTTTTTTGTGAAAAAAGTAGTTGAGTGCTGATAAAACAGTCAGGTTTTAACACAATATATTGTTTTGCGGCTAAGTCTATGAATGTTAACTGTTCACCAATGCCTTCTGCCCATGCATTACGACCATGCACAAAGATCGGTACATCTGCTCCGAGCTGTAAACCAAGTTCAGCTAGTTTTTGAGTATCCAAGCCACATTGCCAAAGTTGATTGACTACAATTAAGGTGGTTGCGGCATTGGATGAACCTCCGCCAAGCCCTGCACCCATAGGGATGTGCTTCTCAATTTTAATATTTACACCTGTGACTTGTTTCGCGTAGGGTTTTAAAATTTGCGTGGCTTTGTAAATCAGGTTTTGCTCTAAATTGACACTGTTTAAACCCTGAATTTGAATGCTTTGAGTATCATTGACTTCAAATTCTAGCCAGTCGTATAAATCAATCAGTTGAAAAATAGTCTGCAATTCATGGTAGCCGTTGTCACGACGCCCAGTAATGTGCAAAAACAGATTTAATTTGGCAGGTGAGGGTACACGAATCATGGCGAAACTTGGCAAGTGATTAACGATTTTGGATGAGCATTGTAATACGGTTTTCTTGCCCTGATTCAAGTGCTTGTTTCAAAATCAGACGGTTTGGCAAACTGGCACTGTCGTTATAGCTCAAATCGACCGTCCAACCATCTTCAATAAATTGAGTCGGGCGCTGTTGGGGGTCTTTTTGAATTTGGGCATTGACCGTTGCAGGTCGGGCTTGTACCCAATCGACCAAGTGGGTGATGGGCGCTTGCCAACCTGTGGCTTGTTCTAACAGTTCTTCAGGACTTTCGGCATAAATTATCCCTGTTTTGGCATTGTTGAGGGTGACTCGTCCTGGTTGTCCGCTAATTTGCGTTTTACCAACGCCCAAAATGCCGCTCAGTTCAATATCAAACTGCTGTTGCTGCTGTACCCAAGTAAAAAAGGCACTGCCAGATTGCTGCGGAGTGCGCACACCAATTTTGCCTTGTAGGTTAAATTGATTTTCGGCTTCAACTTGCTGTGAAATGTTGGCTGGTTTTTGTACGAAAGGCTGACAACCTGTCAGTACAAGGCTGCTGGTGGCAAAAAGGGTTAATCCTAATTTTGAAAATAAACGCATGAATCATTTAACTCTTTTAACTGGCTGCGGTAACAATAGCGAATTTAATTGTTGCAATTGCGGATCATTCGGATGATTTTGTTGTAATTGTTGTAACACTTGGCTGAATTTTTGAATATCTCCTTGCATATACAACGATTTTGCATAACGTGAGCCAATCGCGGCACTATGACTCAGCGCGTAGGCTTTTTCCAAAGCCTGTGCCGAAGCAGTGTAGTCATTTTGCAAATAGCTGACATAACCTAAAGTATCTAAAATAGAGGCTTGTTCAGGTGCAAACTCAAGTGCTTGCTCTACATAGCGACGCGCTTCATCCAAACGACGATTTTGCAGTGCAAGAGTATAGGCGTAGGCATTTAAATAGGTTGGGCTGTTCGGCTCAATTTCCAGTAACTTGGTGAGCAGTTGATCCAGTTTGTCTTTTTCCTGATGTGCATCCAATAGTAAGACTTCTGAATAGATCAGGTCAGGATCATCGGGCAGGTTTTTGATGGCTTCATCTAACAAACGCAGTGCTGCTTTTTTATTATCCATACGTTTTAAAATATCGGCCTGTGCCTGATATAAAAAACTGGCGTGCTGCGGATAGTTGACCCGTTCCTGCGTTAAAAAGCGCAGGGCATCGTTCAGTTTATCTTGCTGGGCAAAAATACTGATCATGTTGCGACGTGAAACCGTATAAAGGCTACCATCGACCAAACGATAATAGGCTTTGGCTGTTTCAAAGTGCTGTTTACGCTCGGCATTGACTGCCAAATAGAAATAGGCTTCGTTTTGATATTGGGCTGAATAGCGCAACTCTACTAAATATTTTTCGGCTTTTTCGTATTGTTTCAAGTCAATACTGGTCAAACCTGCAATAAATAAGGCTTCATCTTCCGTAGGCCATTTTTTTAAAATAGCTTCTAGCTTTGTTAGCGCCAAAGTTGCTTCATTTTTTTTGACCAAATATTTGGCTTCGGCTAAACGGACTTCAAAATTATTTTTGTGTTTACGGCTGGATTTTGCATACCAAGCTGCCGTTTCTTCTTCATTGCCAAGTACGCTCAACAAATTGGCTTTCATTAAAATATAGCCAGTGACTTTCGGGCGTTTGCGCAACGCTCTGTTAATGGTTTCGAGCGCGGCTTGATATTGTCCATTTTGCGCTTTTAAACCTGCAATCAATACCAAAATAGATGGATTGTCTTTGGCTTTGCTGGTGCGCAGGGCTTGAATCAGAAATTCACGGTCTTCTACAGATTCAGGGGAAATTCCCGCCAAAATTTGTTCTAAGTCAGCCGTGGCATCAATATTTAGAATTTTATCTAAGGTTTCTGCAGCCAAGTCATATTCATGCGCTTTGAGTGCAATGTGCGCCAAATAAAACAGTGCAGGGACATCGGATGGTTCTTGTACCACCCAATGTGTTGCAATATCTAATGCGGCACGTAGGTCATTTTGTTCAATGGCAATATTCAGGGCGCGTTGTTTAATGGAAGTCGAATTGTTCTTAATTGCCAAGACCGTGTAGTTGTGTAATGCAGTTGGAATATCGCCATAAGCCAAGGCAAATTCTGCCACCATGGTTTGTTTTACCGCATTATAATTTGAATTTGCATGATAAATTTCTTCAGATGCTCTAAGATGAGCAACTGAAGCCATGCTACCGACCAGTAAGAATGTGGTAGAATATTGCTTAATTGTCGCGCCGTATGGTCGGCTATTTGTTTGACGCAATTTTTCTTGATCCAAGTAATGCTTTTTATGACACCGTTATTGCACAATAGCATAAATTTAGCGAAATGATGATCTGATATGTCTTTCTTTGCATTGGGTGTCAACCATCAAACCGCCTCTGTAGAGTTGCGCGAGCAAATTGCATTTAACCCAGAAAAGTTAAGTGCCTTACTTGCTGAGCAAAGCCAACATCCCGAACTGAATGATTTGGTGGTGGTGTCTACCTGCAACCGTACCGAAGTCTACGCCATGTCTGAACATCCAGAACAGGTGTTGGATTGGCTTGCACACGTCAATGGTATTGATGCGAAGCAATTGAGTCGTCATGTTTATCGTTATGAAAATGCACAGGCGGTGTCGCATTTAATGCGCGTAGCCAGTGGGCTAGATTCACTCATGTTGGGTGAGCCGCAAATTTTAGGTCAGGTCAAAACTGCGCTGTCTTTAGCCAAAGACTCACATACGGTTTCGCAACAACTCAACCGAATTTTTGAATATGCGTTTTATGCTGCCAAACGGGTACGTTCAGAAACTGCCGTAGGCAGCCATGCCGTGTCTATGGGTTATGCGGTAGCGCAACTGGCGTTACAAGTATTTAGCCATCCTGAAAAACTAACAGTGATGGTGGTGGCTGCAGGCGAAATGAATAGCCTTGTAGCGAAGCATTTAGCTGAGATGGGCGTCGCTAAAATTTTAATTTGTAACCGTACCCGCGCCCGCGCCGAAACTTTGGCACAAGAAATTGCGCATCGGGTTGAAGTTGAAATTATTGAATTTGATCGGTTAGCAGCCAATTTACACCGCGCTGATGTAATTTCAAGCTGTACGGGTAGTTTGCATCAGGTGATTGCTTATCCTGAAGTAAAAGCAGCGTTAAAGAAACGTCGCTATCAGCAAATGTTGTTGGTCGATTTGGCCGTACCACGTGATATTGATCCTAAAATTGAAAATTTGGATGGCGTGTATTTGTACGGGGTCGATGACCTGCAAAGCGTGATTGATGAAAACTTGGCGCAGCGTCGTCAGGCGGCTGTGGAAGCAGAGCTAATGGTCAATCAGCTTGTGACTGAGTTGGTGACCCATCAAAAAGTTCAGCAAGCAGGTGCGACCATTCATGCTTACCGTGAACATGGCGAAAGCTTGCGTCAGGAAGAATTAAATTTGGCGATGGCGCGTATTGCCAAAGGTGAAGATTCTGCACAAGTTATGCAAGAATTTTCCTATCGTTTAACCCAAAAACTGCTGCATCCAACTTCTATTTTATTGCGTGAAGCAGCCAAAGGTGATGAGCCTGAATGTTTTGAGTTTATGCAGGAAAATTTAGCAGCGACTGCCAAACGTCGTCGCAAATAAGTAAGATTAACGTGATTTACAAAAAAGATTTTTGACGATACAAACTTAATCTAATCAGACCAGATCGCTTATTCCTCTAACAAGGTCAGCGATCTTTTTTTATCAATTTCATAAATTTGATGTTTCAAGCGCTTCATTTCTTCAATACTGCTGAATTTTTTGGAGCGAATTTTTTGCTGTAAACAGTCGTATTGCAATTTGGTCGAAAAATCCTGCGCCAATTTATCGACGTGTTCAGGAGAAGTCGTGTAATCACTGACATTGGCTTGTTGTAAAATGCGCTGTAATTCATAGTGATACGCTGAGCATGCACCCAAAATATAATATTTGGCTTGTTCAGGATCATCGGGTAGATCATCAAAAATAGTATTTAAAATATTTAAGATTTGGTGTAGCAGATGATCATTTGGAATCAGCGCACGTAACGGTTCAAAGTGAATATACAAATACGGGTGATTGATTAGAATCGCAATCACATATTCTTCGGCATCGACTTTGGTGCTAAAACTCAAAGATGCATCGTTATTGGTCTGTGCCTGCCATTTACGGTTAAAGCCTAACTTTTCACGGAAAAACTGTTGCAGCAAATAGCGATAAGAACCCGTTTTGGGCAAAAGTTCGGTCAACTGCCGCAGTTCACCCATGACCTGACTTTTGCCTTCAGGGGTACTGATATTATGGTTTTGGGTGAGATGCGCAAAGACAAAATCTGATAGCAAAGGTGCTTGATCTAATAAACGTCGGAAATTTTCGATGCCTTCACGACGAATAAGTGAGTCAGGGTCGTGCTCATTGGGTAAAACAAAGAACTTCAGTTCACGTCCATCATTGAGCAAAGGCAGTGCAATTTCCAGTGTACGACGTGCGGCTTTTTGACCTGCGGCATCGCCATCAAACGCGATGGTAATGCGGTTGTTTTGGCGGAATAGAATGTTTAAATGATCGGTATTACTGGCTGTACCGAGTGTCGCTACAGCACCATGAATGCCGTATTGCTGCAAGGCAATCACATCCATATAGCCTTCGACCATTAAATAATCTTGGGCTTTTTGTTTGCGTCCTTCATATAAACCATAGAGCAATTGGTTTTTATGAAACACTTCTGAGTCGGGCGAGTTGATGTATTTGGGTTTGATTTCATCATTAAGTGCGCGACCACCAAAGCCAACCACACGTCCTTTGCTGTCACGGATTGGAAAAATCACCCGATCACGTAATAAATCGAAGTCACGTCCCTTGTCACTGGTACGAATTAAGCCTAGCAGTTTTAAACCTGCAATGTCTTGCGGAAAGGCTTTTTCTAAATGCTGCCAATCTTCGGGTGCGTAACCCAAGCGCCAAAACTGCAAGGTTTGTGCGGTTAAACCACGTTTTTGAAAATACTGTTGCGCGGCAGGGCTGTGCGGCAATTGCTGCTCATAATATTGCGCTATATTTTCTAGCAAGTCGTATAAGTTGCCTTCTTGTGCAGGTGTGTCCTGCATGGTGTCCCATTGCTCAAAACCTGCAAACGGGTCGGCATTGTTTTGAAATTCCGAGTTCTGAAATTCCGAGTTTGCGTATTCAGCACTTTGAAACTCGGCAAAAGGATCAAAGTCGATGCCAGAAGCTTCAAAAGTATGTTCGCTTGATGTGGTTTGAGCTGCAGAAGTTTCATTCTGGTCTTTTGCTGTTGGTTTGGGTTGAGCTATCGGTGTTGGCTTTTTGGCTTCACGTTTATAAGAGAGTTTTTTATTGTCGTGCTGATCTTTTGGGAGTTCGATGCCTGTTTGACTGGCCAAGTCTTTCATGACATCTACAAAATTGCGGTTATCAATATCCATTAAAAAACGGATGGCGTTACCATTTGCCTGACAGCCAAAGCAATGATAATACTGCTTGTCACGGTAAACGTGAAAAGACGGGGTTTTTTCCTGATGGAACGGGCAGCAGCCCGAATAGGTACGACCAGTTTTTTTTAATTTCACGCGCTGACTAATCAGATCGACAATATCAGTGCGATCTAAAATTTGATCAATCGTGTGCTGTGGAATGGCCATACGGTTTTGTCTGTTATCTCTTGGTAGTGAAAGGTTCGCCGAACAGGTTGAATACATCAGACTGTGCTGATTGACTCAATGAGTATTCTCTTTTGTATCTTTTTCTAGGACAGGAAACAAGCCCATAAAAGAACAAAGGGCAAGTATCATAACTTGCCCTTTGCATTTTTCAAAACTGAAAAATCAGTCGGAATGGTTTTATTCAGTGCTGTCGTTTTGAGATTTTGGACGATCGAGCAAGCCAAAACTCAAACGGTTGGTGAGGCTGCGTGATGGCTCTGCTTGTGCTTTAGTATCTGACTGTTGTGCTTCGGTGCTGCTTTGCGCTTCACGTCCGAAAATACCCAAAGTTGCACGGTTAATCCAGCTTGCGTCATGACGGGCAGCACGTAAATTCACGCTACCATCTGCTTTAACCAAATTTGGATAGTTCAGTTTCAACACATCAATATATTGTTGAGCTGTGGCTTGATCGCCCAGTTTGCCATAACCATAAGCCACCGTTGCCAATGCTTCTGGAATTTGTGGAGTTTGCGGATAATGCTCAACTACCCACAATGAACGCTCTACTGCAGCCACCCATGCTTTACGTTTAATGTTATAACGTGCTGCATTCATTTCGGCTTCTGCCAGTTCCTGACCAATAAACTGCATACGCTGTGCAGCATCTACCGCATAAGTGCTCGATGGATAGCGACGGATAAAATCGACAAAGTTTTGATACGCTAGTTTTAAATAGCTGACATCACGGTGCGCTTGCTTGAGCGAGGTATAACGCAACAAACCATCATAGTTTTGTTCCATATTCGCTACGCCACGTACATAGTAGGCATAATCGGCTTTAGGATGCTGCGGGTTCATGCGGATAAAACGATCTGCAACAGCAATTGCGCCTTCATAATCTTTTTGCTGGAATTTTGCATACAACAATTCAAGCAGCGCTTGCTGCGCATAATCACCCGTTGGATAATAGGTTTCTAAAGCCTCAAGATGCTTAACGGCATCGGTGTATTGACCACGATCCAGTGCTTTTTCTGCTTTTTCAATATAAACCTGTTCGCTAGATTGCGGACCAGTATCGACCACTTCTTTTTTTGGATTGCTGCTACAGCCCACAATTGCAGACGCAACGCCGAGTGAAAGAGCAAGCATTGTTATTTTATAACGTGGTAGCGACATAAAAATTCCTCTGTTAATACGGGCAATGAGCTACAATTGCGCTATTAAACCACTTTTGTCTGAATGAGCAAATGAGTCAAGCACAATCTACCCATTCCAATTTACCTGAAACTGAGTTCAATTTACTTGAAGATGCTGAGGATGCAGATAACCATACTTCAGACTCAACTGCAACACGTTTATCGTTGCAATTTCAATTGGATGACAGCCACTTAGGACTACGCATCGACCAAGTTGCAGCCATCATTTGGAGTGAATTTTCACGTGAAAAGCTAAAACAGTGGCTCAAAGACGGTCATTTGTTGGTAAATGGTAACACGGTCAAACCTAAATATAAGTGTGAAGGTGATGAGCTTCTTACCCTAGAAGTCGAGCTTGAAGCGCAAACCCGCAGCCTGCCTGAAGATATTCCACTGGATATTATTTATGAAGATGATGACATCATGGTGATTAATAAACCTGTGGGCATGGTGGTGCATCCGGGGGCGGGAAATAGCTCTGGAACTCTGGTAAATGCCTTGCTGCATCATTATCCAAAATCGGCTGAGTTGACTCGTGCAGGTTTGGTGCATCGTATTGATAAAGACACTTCGGGTTTGCTGGTGGTTGCTAAAAATCTGGAAACACAGTTTGCCTTGACTAAACAACTGGCGAAAAAGTCAGTCTATCGTTTATACGACTTGGTGGTGTACGGCAACATGATTGCGGGTGGCACAGTCGATGAGCCGATTAAACGCCATCCTGTAGATCGGGTGAAAATGGCTGTCTTGCCGGGCGGCAAAGACGCCGTCACACATTACAATGTTAAAGAACGCTTTCAGCATTTCACCCGTGTTCAGGCACGTTTGGAAACTGGGCGAACTCATCAAATTCGTGTGCATCTAAGTTATATTGGTTATGGTTTGGTTGGCGATCCTGTTTATACGCCACGTGTACGTGTGCCAGCAGGCGCATCGGCATTATTAAACGATACCTTGCGTAACTTTAAACGTCAGGCCTTACATGCCGTCAAACTCGGTTTGGTGCATCCACGTACTCAAGAAGAAATGATGTTTGAAGCGCCGTGGCCTGAAGACTTTAAACAATTGGTAGACGTGTTACGCAGTGAAAATGCTGCCTATTAATTGTTGCATAGACAGCATTAACAAGATCAACTCAGATACGGCAATGCCAGAAAACGACTAAGGATAGATGTATGCAATTTGTTCAAGGATTACCTGCAGGTGTGTATGTTGGGCAAACCCGCATACAACATGTGCAAGCTTTAGCGACAGACTGTGCCGATGTATCTGGTTTTAATCTGGCGCTGCATGTGCAGGATGATGCATGGCGTGTGCAGCAGCATCGTATGAGTTTACTGGCAGAGTTTGCTGAATATGGGGTCGATAAAATGACGTGGATGACGCAAACACATAGCGTGTTGTGTCAGACCATTAATGAGCAAATCACTTGTGAAGCTTTAGAAGGCGATGGTTTGGTCACTCAGCGTAAAGCGCATGCTTTAATGATGATGACCGCAGACTGTTTACCTGTGGTTTTGGGCAATGCCGAAGGCACTGAGGTTGCGAATCTGCATGCAGGCTGGCGTGGTCTTGCCAACGGTATTATCGAAAACACCATCGTCGAAATGCAAAGTGCTCCAACATGGTCGTGGTTGGGTGCGGCTATTAGTCAGCCGTGTTTTGAAGTTGGGGCTGAGGTGAAACAGGCATTTTGCGATAAATATCCTGAATTAGACACGGCTTTTATTGCAGGGCAGCAGCAAGGTAAATATCTTGCTGACTTGTATGCGATCGCGCGTTTTATTTTGCAGCAGCATGGTGTTACAACGGTCTTGGGCGGTGATCAGTGCTCGTATCAACAAGCCGATGATTACTATTCTTACCGCCGTCAAGCACGTACAGGACGTATGGCAACATTCGTGTTTATGCAGGCTTAGTGTTAAACTTGACTTAATTATTTGGTTTTAAACATTCTCATGTCAGTGACTCATTCAACATCTTCTTGCGCTGCTATTCGTGTGGCGGTGGTTTATCACAGTCCTTATGGTCATACTGCTAAGGTGGCACAGCATATTGCACAAGGTGCTGCGCAAATGGATGCTCAGGTGACTTTGATGGATGTGGCTGAAATTGAATGGGATAGCCTAGATCAAGCCGATATTATCATTATGGGCTGTCCAACTTATATGGGCAGCATTACTTCGGCTTTAAAACAGTTTATGGAGCAATCGTCTAAGCGTTGGTTGGCCAGAACTTGGCAGGGCAAACTGGCGGCAGGTTTTACCAATGGCGGTGGTTTAAGTGGCGATAAACTGGCGGTGCTGCAACAAATTAATTTATTTGCGATGCAGCATGGCATGTTGTGGTCAGGTTTACCGTTTATGCCGACAGGGCGTAGTCCACACGATATTAACCGCATGTCGAGCTTTTTGGGTTTAATGACGCAGTCTGATAATGCCAGTGTTGAAGTTACGCCACCCGAAGGTGATTTGGAAACTGCAGTCAAATTTGGTAAATATTTGGTGGAATTAAAACTTAAAGACTAAGCATTTTTAGTTTTACAACTTCCATAAAAAATGCTCGATGTTGATCTCGAGCATTTTTTATGGGCGGAATGTGCAAAATTATTTGTGCATTAAACGTGCTTTATCACGCTGCCAATCGCGGTCTTTTTCAGAAGCGCGTTTATCGTGCAATTGTTTACCTTTCACCAAAGCAATTTCAAGCTTCGCTAAAGGGCCTTTCCAATAACATGCTAAAGGTACGCAAGAATAACCTTTTTGATTGACTGCACCCATCAACTTTTCAATTTCACGTCGTGAAAGTAAGAGTTTGCGGGTACGGGTCGCTTCAGGCACTACATGCGTTGAAGCAGACAAGAGTGGTTGAATTTGTGCACCAAATAAAAAGGCTTCATTGTCACGAAACAGGATATAACTTTCGGTAATAGTCATACGTCCTGCGCGCAAAGATTTGACTTCCCAACCTTGCAAAGAAAGTCCTGCTTCAAATTTTTCTTCAATAAAATAATCGTGGCGTGCACGTTTATTCTGTGCAATTGTTCCGCCCGTATTTTTTTTAACTACAGTTAGCTTCGCCATATTCAATTACTTCCAAACTTATGACTATTGTGCCTCAAACCAAGGCTTGCTGACAAATCAAAATCATCACAACTGTTGGCTAAACTGCTTTGATATTTCATAATTTGGTAGACTTTAGTTCACTAAAATTTTTTGTATTTGTTAAACTAACTTTGACAAAACCAACTAGAGCATAATGGATGTCTAAAACTCGCGTAATTTATCCGGGCACCTTTGACCCGATTACTAATGGTCATATTGACTTGGTGACACGTGCTGCAAAAATGTTTGATGAAGTCGTGGTCGCAATTGCCATTGGACATCATAAAAATCCAATTTTTACTTTGGAAGAACGTGTGGAATTGGCACAGGCATCTTTAAAGCATTTGCCTAATGTTGAATTTGTCGGATTTGATGGTTTATTGGTTAATCTTTTCCGTGAGCAAAATGCGACTGCAGTTTTGCGTGGTTTGCGTGCTGTTTCAGATTTTGAATACGAATTTCAGTTGGCAAATATGAACCGTCAATTAGATGCGAAATATGAAGCGGTATTTCTGACTCCTTCAGAGCAATATTCATTTATTTCTTCTACATTAGTTCGTGAAATTGCACGCTTAAAAGGTGATGTGACTAAATTTGTTGCACCTGTTGTGGTCGAAGCCTTTGAGCGTAAATTACGACAAGGTTGGTAGCGTGTCTTTATATATTACCGATGAATGTATTAACTGTGATGTCTGTGAACCTGTATGCCCAAATGAGGCAATTTATATGGGTGAGCTGATTTATGAGATTAATCCAGCATTATGTACTGAATGTGTAGGACATCACGAGCAGCCGCAGTGTCAGTTATTTTGCCCAGTCGATTGTATTCCGCTCGATCCAGAGCATGTAGAAACACAGGAACAATTGCTGGAAAAATATAAAAAACTGATTGCTCAAAAAAGCGCAAGCAATTAACTTATAATTTTGCTAAGATGCGCCTTCGAAGTGAACCAGACGATCGCTGCTGTGGAGGTCTCCGTGACTGAAACAGGGGAGGAAAGTCCGGGCTTCATAGGGCAGGGTGCCAGGTAACGCCTGGGCGGCGTGAGCCGACGGAAAGTGCAGCAGAGAGTAGACCGCCTTCGTATGGTTTCTTTTTCGGAAGAAATTGAAGGTAAGGGTGAAAGGGTGCGGTAAGAGCGCACCGCATGGCTGGTAACAGTTCATGGCATGGTAAACCCCACCAGAAGCAAGACCAAATAGGAATCCTGAGGTACGGCCCGTACTGGATTCGGGTAGGTCGCTTGAGCGTATGAGTGATTGTACGCCTAGAGGAATGATCGTTCTCGACAGAACCCGGCTTATCGGTTCACTTCACCAAATTTTAAGCAATTGATGCGTGATAAGGCTTGACGTTACCTAGATTACAGCAGATAATGCGCGCACAGTTTTTGGCTATGTAGCTCAGTTGGTTAGAGCACCGCACTCATAATGCGGGGGTCACAGGTTCAAGTCCCGTCATAGCCACCATTTTTCAGACCACGTTCACTAACGTGGTCTTTTTTTTGTTTAAAATTTGTCTGTGCAATCTATTTGAGCTGTATCCAGTTGAATCTGCATTTGTAGGTTTTGAATCTGTTGCCAATTGGCTTGTTGATCAGAGTGAGCAAAAATTTTGGCATCGACCTGATTTAATTTTTTTAGCGAAATGTGTTGTGATGCACAATAACGCCCTACAGCACGCTCATAAGCCAGTTGTTGCTGCGCTGCAGCATTGAGTTGATGTGCCGTTAAAATCTTTTGCTGCCCTTTGGCATAAGCAACCAAGACACGTCGGTCTGCGATGCTATAACTCATTTTAGAATTAATAAATTGCGCAACATCACGCCGTACACCGTTGTAATCTACAAAAATAGGTGAAACCAAAGCACAGGAACTTAAGCCAACAACAAGGCTACTCAGTATTATAGACTTCAAGATCATGGTTGAATTTATTCTCTTTTTTCTGTGTGACTTGATATAGATTTTGCTGCAAATATTTAAGAATCTCCGTAAGAAAATAGTAATTTGATTAAAATTAAACAAATCTCCCTGTTTTTGCTTAAACTGTGAGCGTTTGTAAATTAAAATGCTTGACGATGCAGAGCTAAGTTTAGATAATGCGCACACAGTTTACGGCTATGTAGCTCAGTTGGTTAGAGCACCGCACTCATAATGCGGGGGTCACAGGTTCAAGTCCCGTCATAGCCACCATTTTAATAGACCAAGCTCTCAGCTTGGTCTTTTTTTTGCCAAATTTTTAAGTTGCTTTTGGTGCAGCATTGGTTTTATAGCAGTTATAAAAAAAACCAAGCCACAGCTTGGTTTTTTATAAATCTAGTTAAGCTATGTTTTAAGCTTTAAATTCCTGCTTTCCAACCATTGACTAGCGGATAGCGACGTTCACGACCAAAAGCGCGCGAGCTTATACGTGGACCTAATGCACCTTGACGACGTTTGTATTCATTCCGATCAACCAATTGAATGACTTTCTCAACCATTGCACGTTCAAAGCCTTTGCTAATAATGTCTTCTTGGCTTTGATCTTCTTCAATATACGCATACAAAATTGCATCGAGCACTTCGTATGGTGGTAGAGAATCTTGGTCTTTTTGGTCAGGACGCAATTCGGCTGAAGGTGGACGAGTAATGACACGTTCAGGAATCACAGGGATATCGGCAATGCTGTTACGGTATTTTGCCAGTTCAAACACAATGGTTTTGTACACATCTTTCAATACAGCAAAACCACCGACCATATCGCCATAAAGCGTGCAGTAACCAACTGCTAGCTCAGATTTGTTACCTGTAGAAAGCACGAGGTTGCCAAACTTATTCGATAGTCCCATTAAAATCGTACCACGGGCACGGGCTTGTAGATTTTCTTCTGTAGTGTCGCTTGGGCTGTTGCCAAAGAAAGGATAAAGCGTTTGCATAAAGCTATTGACGATAGGGTGAATTTCGGCAATACCAAAAGTCACGCCTAAGGTTTTGGCTTGTTCTGCAGCATCTTCAACGCTAATTTGCGCGGTATAGGTGTACGGCATCATCACTGCTTGTACTTTGTCTGCACCAATTGCATCAACCGCTATAGCAAGGGTGAGCGCTGAATCAATTCCGCCTGACAAGCCTAGAATCACACCTGGAAAGCCAGAGCGTTGCACATAGTCTCGGGTTGCGAGTACCAAACCTTGATAGATTTCAGCAAGGGTGTCTAAAGCGGGGCTAATTTCGGCGCTTTTAAAGTGCTTCTGCGCAGAGTCATATTCAGCGTAGAACAAACCTTCTTGGTAGGTTGGGGCTTGTAGCGCAACATTGCCTGCTTGGTTAATCACAAAGCTCGTACCATCGAAGATTAAATCATCTTGACCGCCAACTTGGTTGACATAAACCACATTGAGATGTAATTGCTTCGCTAACTCGGTCATGGTTTGTACACGATGCTGCGGTTTACCCACTTCATAAGGTGATGCATTGAGCACCAATGCTGTTTCAACATTGAGTTGTGCGAGTTGCTGTACCGTTGGCAGTGCCCATAAATCTTCGCAAATTAATACACCAAATTTATGTCCAAGGTATTCAAATACCAGATGTTGATGACCTTCATCGAAATAACGCTTCTCATCAAATACGGCATAATTCGGTAAATTTTGTTTGTTATAAATACCAAGAATATTGCCATCTTTCATGACTGCAGCAGAGTTGAAACGTTGACCATCTTCAGTTTCATTCACAAAACCGAAAACTAAAACGATATCTTTAATTTCACGTAATTGTTCAAATGCTTGTTGAGTGCGTTTGTTCAAGCTTGGGCGCAGTAATAAATCTTCTGCTGGGTAACCCAAGAGAGAAAGTTCAGGAAAAATAATCAGATCTGCGTGTTGTTTTTTCGCTTCATTTGCCTGTTCAAGCATTTTTTGCGCATTTGCTTCGAGATTGCCGATGTGTGGAGAGAACTGTGCAAGGGCAATTTTAAAAGATTTCATTTAAATTAAGTCCTATTCCTATAGGTTTAAAATACACATAAACAACTGATTATTATTGTTATAAAAATTTCAGCGCAGTGTATTGTGGATTAAACGACTGCCGAAAGGCACAAATAAAAACCATTTATTATCTAACAGATAAAGATCTTATTTTGCGGTGCAAAAATAGAGACTTTTGCTATTTTATCGTAATTTAGAATAGATGCTAGCATCGAATACACTTTATTCTTGTATGCTGCAGAATATCATTGAAATGTGACAGAATTTTTATGCTATTTATTTGAAATTATTATATTTTAAGATTAGGTTTGTCTGTGGTTTTAAGCCTGATCGCTCAAGTTAAAGAATATTCAGTTAAGCAATTGGTTTTGGTGGATTCAGAATAATATTGTCAATTTTTTTCAGGAAAATATCTTTAGCGATGTCGCCTTGTTGTTCAATGTTATAGGCAAAAAAAGGCTTGTTTGTAGTCAATTGATAGCGATATGGATTGTACTGTTTAAAGCTTAAATAATATGCCGTTTGTAAGAGTGCGCCATGTAGCAAGACATTGATTTTCTGTTGATATTGCAAGACATGCGCCATTTCGTGAATAAAAATGGCTTGATAGCCTAAATGTGCTTGAGTGTAGTCTGAACGGTAATTCAAATTACGCACATGAATATCACCACAGGGTGCCATAAATATATGTTGTGGTTGCCAAGGTAAATAGGGGTGATTCATGACTCTGACTTTGCTGTAGTCAATTAAATGACCGAACACAGACTGGCATAGCTGTATTTCTGCAGGTGTTAAGTAGCGATATTTAAACTGCGCAAGTTTTAAAAAACGCATGAGCAGACTTAAAAATAAGAAATGCAGTTGCAGCATGTAAATTGATCATGAAAGGCTGATATCAAAAATATAGCGTAAATTGGCTGATGACCCAATCTAATTATCTTGTTTAAGTCAAACTACCAAGGCTTTACATTATGGCGAGACAAATATTCAAAAATAAAAAAACCACCCGAAGGTGGTTTTTTGAGTCGTACTCGTTTTATAAGGTACAACGCAAACCGAATTAACGGTTGATGTCGCGTTGAGTGTAACCTGTGTAAAGCTGACGTGGACGACCGATTTTGTAAGGACCGCTGTGCATTTCTAACCAGTGGCTGATCCAGCCTACAGTACGTGCAAGAGCGAAAATTACAGTAAACATTTCTGTTGGGATACCAATCGCTTTAAGGATGATACCTGAGTAGAAGTCTACGTTAGGGTATAAGTTACGCTTGATGAAGTATTCATCAGATAACGCAATACGCTCAAGTTCCATTGCAAGTGCAAGTTGTGGATCGTTGATACCTAAGTCGTTAAGAACTTCGTCACAAGTTTGCTTCATTACTGTTGCACGTGGGTCGAAGTTTTTATAAACGCGGTGACCGAAGCCCATAAGCTTCACTTCTTTAGTCTTCACTTTTTCCATGAAGTCTGCAACGTTTTCTACAGAGCCGATTTCATCAAGCATCTTAAGAACAGCTTCGTTCGCACCACCGTGAGCAGGACCCCAAAGTGCAGAAATACCTGCAGAGATACATGCGTATGGGTTAGCGCCAGTAGAACCAGCTAAACGTACAGTTGAAGTGGACGCGTTTTGTTCGTGGTCAGCGTGAAGCGTGAAAATACGATCCATAGCGCGTGCATGAACAGGGTTAACTTTGTAGTCACGGTCTGCTGGTGTAGCAAACATCATGTACAAGAAGTTTTCTGCGTAGCTTAAGTCGTTACGTGGGTAAACGAATGGTTGACCAACTGTGTACTTGTAGCTCCAAGCCGCTAAAGTAGGAATCTTCGCGATTAAACGAATCGCTGTGATTTCACGGTGGTTAACATCTTCGATGTCCAAATTGTTGTGATAGAACGCAGATAACGCACCAACAACACCAACCATGATTGCCATAGGGTGAGCATCACGACGGAAACCGTTATAGAAACGCTTAACTTGGTCGTGAACCATAGTGTGGTTGCGAACTTTTGCGTCAAAATCAGCTTTTTGTTCAGCTGTTGGAAGCTCGCCATTTAATAATAAGTAGCAAGTTTCTAAGTAGTCAGCTTTAGTTGCCAATTGGTCAATTGGGTAACCGCGGTGTAAAAGAATACCTTTGTTACCATCAATAAATGTGATTTTAGACTCGCAAGACGCTGTTGCCATAAAACCAGGATCAAAAGTAAAGTGACCTGCCGCCAACACATCCTTAACGTCAATTACATCTGGGCCTAATGTGCCGCTGTAAATTGGTAATTCAATTTCTTTTCCATCAAGCTGTAATACGGCTTTTTTGCCAGTTGCTTCAGACATTCAATAGATCTCCTGTCCTGGTGAATGTTGATCTGACTCGAAGTATCAATCTTTTAATGCGCAAGTCAGACGGATTAAAAATTTGCTCTAAGATTAGAGAGTACTGAAATTTTGTCAATTATACTTATGGATTAAGTAGACGACTGTTTGCAGAAAAAGCCGAAAAAATTCCAGTAAAAAAATCAATAAAATCACAGCACAGCCGCAGTATCATAAGTCAAAATTTGTTGGATGTGCAGAAAAAAATCATCGTTTGGGATTAATTGTAAGCAATTTTAAATAATGGTTTTGCTGTGGTGATTCTGCGGTGGGTTGCAGCCCAAAACTTAAATTTATCTAATTCTCATAACTTACACGTTTTTGCATAGGCATCAGGTAGGTTTGTCTTTTGGATACAGGCTGCAAGTCGGGTATTTAAAATAGATGTTAATTGATCAAAAAATGACTGATTAAACTCAGAAAAAATTTCAGGAATAAGCATTTTTTGGGCAAAAGAATATGGGGTTCTGCATAAGATTAAGAGTTTCTTGTTTTGTGTAATATTGGAAAATACTGGATAAGTCATTCTTTCGCATGATGATTATGGTAAAAAAGGTAGATTGGTATTTAGAGCGGACGCTGAATATAAGTTTGAGAAATAGTCTGGGTTGTAAACCTTGTAATCGGGGAAATATAAAACAGTCTAAGTCTGTTGATTATAAATAAATAAAAGTTATCCGAGTGTGAGTAAGCCAATAATTGTTGCTTTGCAGCAACGTATCACAGCTTTAACAGTAAAAGATGCGAGTGTCCGATAAAGCTGTGTGCTCAATGTTTGTAGACACGAATAGATATGATAGAGAGTAAGGTGCAAATTTATCTTTAGTCTAAATATTCTAAATAGATATAAAGCTATATATAGAGCCTATTGCTAAATAAATTGTATAAAAACATTGTGTTATAAGTATGATTGTAATTTAGTTAAGCAGGTTGTTGATTCTTATTGTTGTTAATGATTCTTATTTAAAGGATTTTTGGCAAAAAAGCCGAGCTGTGTTGTTTGTATTTTGACAGTTGACGTTTTATAATTCAGTGTCGTTTTAAGGTTAGGCATGAATTTGCCTGACAATGCCAGCTTTCCTTCGAATTTATTCCAACAAACTCCGGATGGAGTTTTTACTTACAGGATGCCCGCTGTGAAAAGCAACAGACCTGTCAATTTGTCCATGGGTCAAGTTTTAGAAGTAAACTTAAAATCGCCCGTGGCTATTGCATCAATTCTACACCGTCTTTCTGGTGTCATCGTATTTTTACTCGTACCGGTACTTTTATGGTTGTTAGACAAGTCATTGTCTTCACCTGAAGGTTTTGCTCAAGTTCAAGAAATTTTTAACGGTTTCTTTGTACGCTTTATCGTATGGGTATTTGTAGCCGGCTTAATTTATCACTTCATTGCTGGTATTAAGCACTTACTTGCTGACCTTGGTTTTGCAGAAGAACTGCAAAGCGGTCGCATTGCAGCTACTATTTCATTGATCTTGTCTGCTATCGGTATCGTTGCAGCATTTGTATGGATTGTAATCTAATGAAAAGTGCTACAGGTTTAACGGGTTCAGGTTCTCGCGATTGGTATATCCAACGTGTTAGTGCTGTAGTTCTTGCTGTTTATACCGTTGTGGTATTTGGTTGGATTCTTCTTAACGGTGGATTCAACTTTGAACAGTGGTACGGCTTTATGATGACATTACCAATGAAGATTATGTCTTTATTGGCAGTCTTATCTCTTGTTGCACACGCTTGGATTGGCATGTGGCAAGTATTCACTGACTATGTGACTACTCGTCAAATGGGTCCTTCAGCTTCAGGTTTACGCCTAGTGCTGACTTCAGCAGTGATTATTGCTGTTTTTGCATACGCAATCTGGGCAATCCAGATTTTCTGGGCGAATTGATAGGAAAATATCATGGGCGCGATTAACCCTAAAGAAGATTATACAAATATTCCACACCAATTCTTTGACGCAGTCATCGTTGGTGGTGGTGGTTCAGGTATGCGTGCATCTTACCAACTTGCTCAAGCAGGTTTGAAAGTTGCGGTATTGACCAAAGTATTCCCTACACGTTCACACACTGTTGCAGCGCAGGGTGGTATTGGTGCATCTCTTGGTAATATGCAAGAAGATAACTGGCACTACCACTTTTATGACACAGTAAAAGGTTCTGACTGGTTAGGCGACCAAGACGCGATCGAGTTTATGACGCGTGAAGCGCCACAAGTGGTTTATGAATTAGAACACTTGGGTATGCCATTTGACCGTAACGCAGACGGTACAATTTACCAACGTCCATTCGGTGGTCACTCTGCAAACTACGGTGAAAAAGCGGTTCCACGTGCATGTGCTGCAGCTGACCGTACTGGTCACGCACTTCTTCACACGCTTTATCAAAGCAACGTGAAAATGGGTACTCAATTCTTCGTTGAATGGATTGCTCTTGATTTAATCCGTAACGAAGCAGGCGATGTACTTGGTGTTACAGCAATTGACCAAGAAACTGGCAAAATTGCAGTATTCCAAGCGAAAGCGACATTATTTGCTACAGGTGGTGCAGGTCGTGTTTACCGTGCATCTACAAACGCATATATCAACACTGGTGACGGTCTTGGTATGGCTGCTCGTGCGGGTATTCCATTACAAGATATGGAATTCTGGCAGTTCCACCCTACGGGTGTTGCGGGCGCAGGCGTATTGTTAACGGAAGGCTGTCGTGGTGAAGGTGGTATCCTTCGTAACGATTCAGGCGAGCCGTTCATGGAGCGTTATGCACCAACTTTGAAAGACTTGGCGCCACGTGACTTCGTATCACGTTCTATGGACCAAGAAATTAAAGAAGGTCGTGGTTGTGGTCCAAATAAAGACTACATCTTGCTTGATATGACGCACTTAGGTGCAGACACCATCATGAAGCGTCTTCCATCTGTATTCGAGATTGGTAAGAAATTCGCGAACGTTGACTGTACAAAAGAGCCAATCCCAGTAGTGCCGACTATCCACTATCAAATGGGTGGTATTCCAACAAATATTCATGGTCAAGTGGTTGTGCCAGAAAGCCGTGAAACTCAAGAGTTGGTTGCGAACTACAACGCAGAAACTGATACTTATACAACAAACTCGGGCGACCGTGATTTTGCTAAACCAGTAAAAGGTTTCTATGCAATTGGTGAGTGTTCATGTGTATCTGTACACGGTGCAAACCGTTTAGGTACAAACTCATTGCTTGACTTGGTTGTATTTGGTAAAGCTGCTGGTCAGCACATCATTGAGTATGTAACTAAGCAACACGATGGTGAGTACGAACCACTTCCAACAACTGTTCTTGAAAACACTGTGAACCGTATTCGTAAACTTGACGAATCGACTTCTGGTGAAAATGCTCAAGAAATTGCAGATACGATTCGTAACATCGTTCAAGATCACGCAGGTGTATTCCGTACTTCAGCGTTGCTTGAAGAAGGTGTTAAACAAATTCTTGCGCTTGAACCACGTGTTCGCAACATTCATTTGAAAGACAAATCTAAAGTATTTAACACTGCGCGTGTAGAAGCTTTAGAAGTTGAAAACTTATATGAAGTTGCTAAAGCGACATTAATCTCAGCTGCTGCACGTAAAGAATGTCGTGGTGCGCATACGGTTGTAGACTTCGAGTTACCACCAGATCACCCAACTTATTCTTATGGTCGTCGTGATGATGAGTGGATGAAGCACACCTTATGGTTCTCTACAGATAACCGTCTTGAGTACAAACCAGTACGTTACAAGCCGCTTACTGTAGCTGCTATTCCACCTAAACCACGTACATTCTAATTGGGAGAAGTAAGATGAGTAGAGGTACTCGTACATTTAATATCTACCGCTACGATCCTGATAAGGATAAAGCACCGTACATGCAAACTTTTAAGCTTGAATTGACTGATAAGCACCGTATGTTGCTTGATGCGCTTCTTGCATTGAAAGTACAAGACGAAACTTTAACGTTCCGTCGTTCATGTCGTGAAGGTATTTGTGGTTCTGATGGTGTAAACATCAACGGTAAAAATGGTTTAGCGTGTCTTTGGAACCTCAACGACTTACCAGAAGTGATTACGATTCGTCCACTTCCAGGTCTTCCAGTAATTAAAGACTTAGTTGTTGATATGAATCAGTTCTACGATCAGTACAACAAGATTCATCCGTTCTTGATCAACAACCAGCCTGCGCCTCCAAAAGAGCGTTTACAGTCTCAAGAAGACCGTGAACACCTTGATGGTTTGTATGAATGTATTCTTTGTGCATGTTGTTCAACTTCATGCCCATCATTCTGGTGGAACCCAGACAAGTTCTTGGGTCCTTCAGCATTGTTGAATGCATACCGCTTCATCATTGACTCTCGTGATACTGCAACTCAAGAGCGTTTGGCTCGTCTTGACGACCCATTCTCATTGTTCCGTTGTAAAGGCATCATGAACTGTGTGTCTGTTTGTCCGAAAGGTTTGAACCCGACGAAAGCAATTGGTCACATTCGTAACATGTTATTAGACCAAGCTGGCTAAGCGAGCTAAGGTTGAAAAAAAAGCACATCTTTGGATGTGCTTTTTTTATGGCTTAATATTGCTGTAAAAGTAAAATAATAACGAGGTGTGTTTTTTAATATCGAACATATAAACGTAGTATGCAAAGAAGTGATTAAAAAATGAGTGCTTGATATTTTTTAGGTATAACTGCTGGATTAATAGACAAAAACCGATAAAAGGCGACTAAAGTTGCACACAATTGTAATCCAGTGCTGCTATTTTGTTGTAAAGCATAGGCAAATGCCAAGATTAGCTGCAATATTTGTTTTTAGATGTTATCATTTAACGTGTAATTGAGAGGGCAGATTGAGAGATGTGCTCTCTTTTCTTTTATCTAAAATAGTGGGGTTGGACTTTGGTCTAAATTGCTTCTGTTTTTTAAATAAAGCACCATATATTAGATGAAAATAGAATCACTGTATTTCGCCAATTTATAGGAGGTATGTGTCAAAAAAATCAATTGCATTTCTGAGATCATGTTACGATTAACAAATGACTATATCTGAAAAATGTTGAATTTTTGTACATTTTATCAACATTTTAAGTGCAAATGATGTGTTATTAAATCAGGACTATTGCAGAAAAGTCGTATTAGAAAAGCTAAGACTGAGCACTTATTTTTTCTAAAACGATTTTGCAAAAAATTGCTCGGCTTGGGTCGAGTATATAAATGAGTGATGATGCCAATGAGGGCGTTATGATTCATAAATGACATTGGGTTTTCCTAATGTAGTGATAACGCCTCATGACATATGTCAACTGGGGACTAATGTCATGTTACCAATTTGACATTATCAATCATGGGTTTTGCTTAAAAAGCATCCTGGAAAATGTTTTTGCAATAGGAAATGGGTCCACAAATGCAAGAAGTTGCTGACGCACTGCGTCTTGACACTGAACTTTCCGCTGATAGTGCAGCGTATATTGAAGAACTTTACGAGCATTATTTGACGTCACCGGAATCAGTCGGTGCTGATTGGCGCGAATATTTCGATAAATTCCCGAAGGGTGATCAACCACACAGTAATGTACGTGAGCAATTCCTTTTATTAGGTCGTAATTCAAATCGCGTTCAAGCCATTGTTCAAGGTTCAGTGAGTTCTGAACATGAACAACGTCAAATTGGCGTGTTGCAACTGATTGCTGCTTACCGTAACCGTGGTCACCAAAAAGCAAAATTAGATCCACTAGGTTTGGCAAAACGTGAAGACGTGCCAGATCTTGATCTTGCTGCACATGGTTTAACCAAGTCTGATTTAGATACTGTTTTCCATACAGGTAATTTGGAAATTGGTAAGTCTGAAGCAACACTAGGCGAAATGGTTGATGCCATGCAGGCGATCTACTGCGGTTCAATTGGTGCAGAATACATGCACATTGTTGATACCAAAGAAAGACGCTGGATTCAACAACGCTTAGAAAGCGCACGTGGTAAGTTCACATTTACTGCAGATCAAAAGAAACACGTTCTTGAACGCTTAACAGCAGCTGAGGGTCTAGAAAAATATCTAGGTAATAAATACGTTGGTGCGAAACGCTTTGGTGTAGAAGGCGGTGAATCATTTATCCCTATGGTCAACGAAATCATTCAACGTGCGGGTGCTGTTGGCTGTAAAGAAGTCGTGATTGGCATGCCACACCGTGGTCGTTTGAACCTGCTTGTGAACATCATGGGTAAAAACCCTGCAGACCTATTTGGTGAGTTCGAAGGTAAGAGCTTGCATAAAAAAGGTTCTGGCGACGTAAAATATCACCAAGGTTTCTCATCTAACGTGATGACTCCGGGTGGTGAAGTGCACTTGGCACTTGCGTTTAACCCATCGCACTTAGAAATTGTTGGACCTGTGGTTGAAGGTTCTGTACGTGCGCGCCAAGTACGTCGTAAAGACATTGGTGGTGATGATGTATTGCCATTAATCGTTCACGGTGATGCCGCATTTGCAGGTCAAGGTGTTAACCAAGAAACCTTCCAAATGTCACAAACTCGCGGTTATACCGTAGGTGGTACAGTTCACATTGTGATTAACAACCAAGTTGGTTTCACAACATCTGACCCACGTGACGCACGTTCTACTGAATACTGTACTGACATTGCAAAAATGATTCAGGCGCCAATTTTCCACGTGAATGGCGATGATCCTGAAGCGGTGATTTTTGTATCTCAATTGGCACACGATTTCCGTCATACATTCCGTAAAGACGTTGTGATTGATTTGTTCTGCTACCGTCGTCGTGGTCACAACGAAGCGGATGAACCTGCAGCAACTCAGCCAATGATGTATCAAGTGATCAACAAAAAGACCACTACACGTACTTTGTATGCTGACCAATTGGTGCAAGAAGGTGTGTTGGATCGCGCAGCAGCAGATCAAATGATTGAAGATTACCGCGCAGATTTAGAAGCGGGTAATCACGTTGCGAACGCATTGGTACTTGAGCCAAATACTAAAATGTTTGTAGATTGGTCGCCATACTTGGGTCACGACTATACAGACGTTTGGGATACAACTTTCCCTATCGAGCGTTTGAAAGAACTTGGTCAAACCATGCGTAAACTTCCAGAAGGTTTCGTGATGCAGCGCCAAGTTGCCAAAGTGATTGACGATCGCTTGAAAATGCAAACAGGTGAAATGCCACTAAACTGGGGTGCAGCTGAAACTTTAGCTTACGCATCTTTGTTGGATGAGGGTTACCTTGTTCGTTTGACTGGTGAAGACGTTGGTCGTGGTACTTTCTCGCACCGTCATGCAAAACTGCATAACCAAGTCGATGGTAAAACTTATATTCCACTTTGCCACATCAAAGAGAACCAACCACGCGTTGCAATCTACGACTCATTATTGTCTGAAATGGCAGTATTGGCATTTGAATATGGTTATGCGACGACCCTTCCAAAGAGCTTGATTATTTGGGAAGCACAATTCGGTGACTTTGCCAACTGTGCTCAAGTGGTAATCGACCAGTTCATTTCATCTGGCGAAACCAAGTGGGAGCGTGTGTGTGGTTTAACGATGCTTCTTCCACACGGTTTTGAAGGTCAAGGTCCTGAGCACTCATCTGCACGTTTAGAGCGTTTCTTACAGCTTTGTGCGGAAGAAAACATGCAAGTGATGACACCAACAACACCTGCACAGATTTTCCACGCTTTACGTCGTCAGGCGATTCGTCCAATCCGTAAGCCAATGATCATCATGTCGCCGAAGTCTTTACTTCGTCACAAGTTAGCAGTGTCTAACCTTGATGAGCTTGCAACTGGTACATTCCAGACTGTGATTGATGAAATTGACAACATCAACAAATCAGACGTGACGCGTTTGGTATTGTGTGGTGGTAAAGTGTATTACGACTTGCTTGAAAAGCGTCGTGAATTAGAATTGAACAATACTGCAATTGTTCGTATTGAACAGTTGTACCCATATCCAGAACAACGTCTTGCTGAAGTTCTTGCTTCTTATCCAAACGTAAAAGAATTAGTTTGGACTCAAGAAGAGCCGAAGAACCAAGGTGCTTGGTTATTCATCGCGCCACGTTTATATGATGACGTAATGAAAACTGGTAAACAGATTCGCATTAGTTATGCGGGTCGTGAAGCATCTGCAGCACCAGCGTGTGGTTCACCATATTTGCATGCAAAACAACAAGCTCAGCTCATCAATGACGCGCTTGCGATCGTAGCTGAATAACAGGAGATTCGAAGTAATGGCAACCGAAATTAAAGCACCGGTATTTCCAGAGTCAGTTGCAGACGGTACGATTGCAACTTGGCACAAACAACCAGGTGAAGCAGTTTCACGTGATGAAGTGATCTGTGATATTGAAACCGATAAAGTTGTTTTGGAAGTAGTCGCTCCTGCTGATGGCACAATCTCTGCAATCATCAAAAACGAAGGCGATACAGTTCTTTCTGACGAAGTAATTGCTCAATTTGAAGCGGGTGCTGTTTCTGGCGCTGCTCAAACTCAAGCAGTTCAGTCTGAAGCACAAGTAGAGCAAGCTGCGGCGAAAACTGAAGCAGGCGCTGCGCCAGTTGTTGAGCGTGCACAACCAGTTGCTGACCAAGCACCAGCAGTACGTAAAGCGTTGACTGAAACAGGTATCAATGCTGCAGACGTTTCTGGTACAGGTCGTGGTGGTCGTATCACTAAAGAAGATGTTGCAAATCATCAAGCTAAACCTGCTGCTGCAGCTGCGCCATTAAGCGTTGCGGTAGGTGAGCGTATCGAGAAACGTGTTCCTATGACACGTTTACGTAAGCGTGTTGCAGAGCGTTTACTTGCAGCGACTCAAGAAACTGCAATGTTGACAACATTCAACGAAGTGAACATGAAGCCAATCATGGAAATGCGTGCACAATACAAAGACGCATTTGAAAAACGTCATGGTGCACGTTTAGGCTTTATGTCTTTCTTCGTGAAAGCTGCAACTGAAGCATTGAAACGTTACCCAGCAGTAAACGCTTCTATTGATGGCGAAGACATCGTATATCACGGTTACTACGACATCGGTGTTGCGGTTTCTTCTGACCGTGGTTTAGTGGTTCCTGTATTACGTGATACAGACCGCATGAACTACGCTGAAGTAGAAAACGGTATTCGTGACTATGCTTATAAAGCACGTGACGGTAAGCTAGGTATTGAAGATATGACTGGCGGTACATTCACCATTACTAACGGTGGTACTTTCGGTTCATTGTTATCTACACCAATTCTAAACACGCCACAAACTGCAATTTTGGGCATGCACAAAATCCAAGAGCGTCCTATGGCGGTAAATGGTCAAGTTGAAATCTTGCCAATGATGTACTTAGCGCTTTCTTATGACCACCGTTTAATTGATGGTAAAGAAGCTGTAGGTTTCCTTGTAACAATCAAAGAATTGTTAGAAGAGCCAGCTAAACTCATCCTTGACCTTTAATTCTAAAGAATAAATCAGTGGGCTTGGAGCGATCCTCTAAGCTCATTTTTGGAGATAAAAATGTCTCAACAATTTGATCTTGTTGTTATTGGCGGTGGCCCAGGTGGTTATGAAGCGGCAATTCGTGCGGCTCAACTTGGCTTTAAAGTTGCGTGTATCGAAAAACGTATTCACAAAGGCAAACCATCTTTGGGTGGTACATGCTTAAACGTGGGCTGTATCCCATCTAAAGCATTACTTGATTCTTCACATCGTTATGAAGATACGGTTCATCACTTGGCTGATCATGGTATCACTACAGGTGAAGTACAGTTTGACCTTGCGAAGCTATTAGCACGTAAAGACAAAATCGTTGACCAATTAACTGGCGGTATTGATCAGTTATTAAAAGGTAACGGTGTTGAGTGGTTAAAAGGTACGGGTAAATTGCTTGCAGGTAAAAAAGTTGAGTTCGTTTCTCATGAAGGCGAAACTCAAGTTTTAGAGCCTAAGTATGTGATTCTTGCGACTGGTTCAGTTCCTGTAAATATTCCTGTTGCTCCTGTAGATCAAGACATTATTGTTGATTCTACTGGTGCATTAGAATTCCCAGAAGTGCCTAAGCGTTTAGGTGTGATTGGTGCAGGCGTAATTGGTCTTGAACTTGGTTCAGTATGGCGTCGTCTAGGTGCAGAAGTTGTTGTATTTGAAGCAATGGATGCATTCTTACCAATGGCTGACAAAGCTTTGGCAAAAGACTACCAAAAACTATTGACCAAGCAAGGTATGGATATCCGTATCGGTGCGAAAGTTTCAGGTACTGAAGTTAATGGTCGTGAAGTGACTGTTAAATATACCCAAGGCGGCGAAGACAAAGAACAAACTTTCGATAAATTGATCGTTTGTGTAGGTCGTCGTGCTTATGCTGAAGGTTTATTGGCAGATGACTGCGGTATTAAACTGACTGAACGTGGTTTGGTTGAAGTAAACGATTGGTGTGCAACTTCTGTTGAAGGTGTATATGCAATTGGTGACTTAGTACGTGGTCCAATGCTTGCACACAAAGCAATGGAAGAAGGCGTAATGGCAGTTGAGCGTATTCACGGTCATGCTGCACAAGTTAACTACGACACAATCATTTCAGTAATCTACACACACCCTGAAGCGGCGTGGGTTGGTTTAACTGAAGAGCAAGCGAAAGAAAAAGGCCACGAAGTGAAAACTGGTCAATTCGGTTTCGCGGTAAATGGTCGTGCTTTAGCTGCAGGCGAAGGTGCTGGTTTCGTGAAGTTTGTTGCAGATGCAAAAACAGATCGTTTATTGGGTATGCACGTGATTGGACCTGCTGCGTCTGACATCGTTCACCAAGGTATGATTGCACTTGAGTTTGTATCTTCAGTTGAAGATTTACAATTAATGACATTTGGTCACCCAACCTTCTCTGAAGTGGTGCATGAAGCCGCTTTAGCTGTAGATGGGCGTGCGATTCACGCGATTCAGCGTAAACGCAAATAACACTAAAAAGAGCGGCTTAGGCCGCTCTTTTTGCATTTGATGGTTGTATTTATGGGAATAATCATCTAAAAGTAAAGAGCATAGGAAAAACACCACACAAGGAAAGCAATATTAAAACGCAGGTTTGATATTGGTGGTGATAACTGAATAAAAGAAGTAGTAAAAGGTTAGTCAATGAATCTACATGAGTATCAAGCAAAAGCGCTATTAAAAAAATATGGTATGCCAGTACAAGAAGGCATTTTGGCAACTACAGCCGTAGAAGCTGTGCAAGCTTTCGAGCAACTGGGCGGTAAATTTGCAGTGATGAAAGCTCAGGTGCATGCAGGTGGTCGCGGTAAAGCGGGCGGCGTGAAGGTCGTAAAATCTGCACAAGAAGCAGCAGACTATGCCAACCAAATTCTTGGAACACGTTTGGTCACCTATCAAACCGATGCCTATGGTCAGCCTGTAAACAGTATTTTAGTGGCTGAAGATGTTTATCCTGTAGAGCGTGAACTGTATTTGGGTGCAGTGGTAGATCGTTCTAGCCGTCGCGTCACTTTTATGGCATCTACTGAAGGTGGTGTTGAAATTGAGAAAGTGGCAGAAGAAACCCCAGAAAAAATTATTAAAGTAGAAGTTGATCCTTTAGTGGGTTTATTGCCATTTCAGGCACGTGAAGTGGCTTTTACATTAAAACTCAAAGACAGTCAAATCACGCAGTTTGTGAAGATTATGACAGCGGCTTATCAGGCATTTATCGACAATGATTTTGCCTTATTTGAAATTAACCCATTGTCTGTACGTGAAAATGGCGACATTTTATGTGTCGATGCCAAAGTCGGTATTGATTCCAATGCGCTGTATCGTTTGCCTGAAGTCTTGGCACTGCGCGATAAAACACAAGAAAATGAACGTGAATTGCGTGCATCAGAATTTGACCTGAACTATGTTGCTTTAGAAGGCAATATCGGTTGTATGGTGAATGGTGCAGGTTTAGCAATGGCAACTATGGATATTATTAAACTCTATGGTGGTCAGCCTGCGAACTTCTTGGATGTAGGTGGTGGTGCAACCAAAGAACGCGTAATTGAAGCCTTTAAAATTATTTTGGCAGATCACTCGGTTAAAGGCGTACTGATTAATATTTTTGGTGGAATTGTACGTTGTGACATGATTGCGGAAGCAATTATTGCAGCGGTTCAGGAAGTAAATGTGACAGTACCTGTAGTGGTTCGCCTAGAAGGGAACAACTCGGAACTTGGTGCAAAATTACTCGATGAATCAGGATTAAAACTTATTTCTGCAAACGGCTTGTCTGATGCCGCAGAAAAAATTGTTGCTGCAGTGAAAGCTTAAGGAGAATCAGGATGAGCGTATTAATTAATAAAGACACCAAAGTATTGGTACAAGGTTTCACTGGTAAAAATGGTACTTTTCACTCAGCACAAGCACTTGATTATGGAACCAAAGTGGTGGGTGGGGTAACGCCAGGAAAAGGTGGTCAAACCCATTTGGAATTACCTGTATTTAACACCATGAAAGAAGCTGTACGTGAAACAGGTGCAGATGCATCGGTGATTTATGTGCCTGCACCGTTTGTTTTAGATTCGATTGTAGAAGCAGTCGATTCTGGAGTAGGTTTGATTGTGGTGATTACGGAAGGTGTGCCAACCATCGACATGCTCAAAGCCAAGCGTTATTTAGAAACCAATGGCAATGGTACACGTTTGGTGGGACCAAACTGCCCAGGTGTGATTACACCAGGTGAATGTAAAATTGGCATCATGCCAGGGCATATTCATCAACCAGGACGAATTGGCATTATTTCACGTTCAGGTACTTTGACCTATGAAGCTGTGGCACAAACCACCAAATTAGGCTTAGGGCAATCGACCTGTATCGGGATTGGTGGTGACCCAATTCCAGGTATGAACCAAATTGATGCTTTAAAATTGTTCCAAGACGACCCAGACACCGATGCGATTATTATGATTGGTGAAATTGGTGGTACGGCAGAAGAAGAAGCTGCGGAATATATCCAGTCGAATGTTAGCAAACCTGTGGTGGGTTATATTGCAGGAGTGACAGCACCTAAAGGTAAGCGTATGGGACATGCGGGTGCAATTATTTCAGGCGGTAAAGGTACTGCGGAAGAAAAATTTGCAGCCTTTGAGCGTGCTGGAATTGCTTATACGCGTAGCCCTGCTGAATTGGGTTCTACCATGTGGCAAGTATTAAAAGATCAAGGTTTGCTTAAATAACAAATTTTGAAGATCTTGATTTTATTCAGTACTCAATCCCCAATTTTGGGGATTTTTTATGTTGAAAAATTAGCCACATTTGAGAGATAAAGTATATGATAAGAGTTAATTTGGTATTGCTTTGTTGCATAAATATGTAAGCATCTGATTTAAATAAATTTAATTTTGTATCAAAAAATAATCAAAACTTTTAAATCATATAGTTATGAAATCTTTGTGCGACAAAGCCGTTCAAGTAATTTTTTGCATCTCGGGAAATTATTTTTATTGTTGTACAAGCTGTATAAACAGCTGATTCAAATAAAAAAATACGCAATGATTGGGGTGATCATTGCGTATGAAAAACGAATCTGCTTTCACAGCTTCGATAACGGAGAAATGTTATGAAATTAGGATTGCTCCTAAAGCATGTAAGTATACTAAACTGAGAATGAATACTATTCCGCAGTATTCAGGTTACGTGATGTTAAATCACGTAAGTAATAAGTGTTTTTTGTAAGTCGAGTCAGCTTGTGTTGATTTTTCACTCAAATAAAAAGTCTCTTATTCATGTGAATAAGAGACTTTAAAATATTTCTATCTACAAAATGCTTAGAAGCGGAATACACCCAAGCCAGCTTTCACTTCATCTAAAGTTTGCTGGGTAATATCACGGCATTTGTCGGTGCCTGTTTTCAAAATATCCATAATGTAGTCAGGATCTTTAGCAAGTTCGATACGACGTTCACGGATCGGCCCAATCAATTCTTTTAGAATGCCTTCCAAACGCTTTTTCACCGTACCATCGCCCAAACCACCACGACGATAATGCGCTTTCAGTTCTTCAAGTTCTTCTTTGTTGGTATCGAAGGCATCTAAATAAGTAAATACTACGTTGCCTTCAACCTGACCTGGGTCTTCGATACGCAGGTGATTTGGGTCGGTGTACATTGCATTGACAGCTTTTTTAATGTCTTTGTCTGTGGCATCTAACACAATGGTATTGCCCAGTGATTTTGACATTTTCGCTTTACCATCAAAACCAGGTAAACGTCCGACATTTGACAACAATGCCTGACATTCAGGTAGTAAGTCATGACCAATTTGACGATTCACCCGACGCACAATTTCATTGGTCTGTTCAATCATTGGAATTTGGTCTTCACCTACAGGAACGACCGTTGCTTTAAATGCAGTAATATCGGCTGCTTGAGCTACAGGGTAGCACAGGAAACCTGCAGGAATATCACGCTCAAAACCACGCATCTGAATTTCAGATTTAATGGTTGGATTTCGCTCCAAACGTGCCACAGTCACGAAGTTTAAATACAACATGGTAAGTTCGTTTAGCGCTGGCAGGCAAGATTGCACGCAAATGGTGGTTTTTGTTGGATCAATCCCCACCGCTAAATAATCGGTTGCTACCTCAATAATATTGCGACGTACTTTTTCAAAGTTGTCGGCATTGTCAGTTAAGGCTTGAGCATCGGCAAGTAACAGATGTTGATGATGTGAGTCTTGTAAACCTACACGTGAACGTAAAGAACCCACAAAGTGACCTAAATGTAATTGTCCAGTTGGACGATCGCCTGTCAAAATCACAGGACGATTATCTTGATTACTCATTTTTTATTCCAAGTCGTATCTACGACATCTATTTACCGATGAATTGCTACATTGTAAGGCATAACATTTTTCAATGTCACTTCCTTAAATAGATTGAATTGAATTCGTTTAAAAAATTAATGAAGTAAATACAGAGTTTATTTGCGTACAGTTTTAAAATAGATAGAAAATCGCATAAGGATAACAACGCAATGGCGAGCAGCTTATTACTTTTATTAGATGACATTGCAACAGTTTTAGATGATGTGGCAGTTATGAGCAAAATGGCTGCCAAAAAAACCGCAGGGGTTTTGGGTGATGATTTGGCGTTGAATGCGCAGCAGGTGAGTGGTGTGCGCGCCGATCGTGAGTTGCCTGTAGTGTGGCGGGTAGCTAAGGGCTCTTTTGTTAATAAATTGATTTTAGTACCGTTGGCATTATTCATTAGTGTAATTGCACCGTGGTTAATTAATCCTTTATTGGTGATTGGTGGTTTATTTTTAAGTTATGAAGGTGTGGAAAAAATCATGCACACCTTACAGCACAAAAAAGCTCAATCGGCTAAAGAAGCACAATTAGAATTAATTCAAACTGAACAAGACCTTGCGACGTATGAAAACGAAAAAATTAAAGGTGCAGTGCGTACTGACTTTATTTTATCGGCGGAAATTGTGGTGATTTCTTTGGGGACTGTGGCTGCGGCAGGCTTTTTAACCAAAGTGACAGTGTTGAGTTTAATTGCGATTGCCATGACGGTCGGTGTCTACGGATTTGTAGCTTTAATTGTCAAAATTGATGACATTGGTTTATATCTCACAGAACAAGCTACTAATTTTAAACAACGTATTGGGCGTGGTTTACTGGCATTTGCTCCAATTTTAATGAAGACTTTATCTGTGGTGGGTACTGCAGCGATGTTCTTGGTTGGTGGAGGAATTATCAATCATGCTATTCCTTTTGTGCACCATTTCACAGAAGATACGGTAGAGTATGTACAAGACATCCCAACGATGGGCAGTATTGTAGGTTCAGTCACGCCAATGTTGATGAACCTTGTCGTGGGTATTTTGGCAGGCATCTTGGTGGTGATTGTGGTCGCACTTGTTCAAAAAGTGTGGTCAAAGTCTAAATCGGCTTAATCTATTATCAGAGTTTAAGAGAAGGATAAGAATAATGCGTTGGAAAGGCCGTCGAGTTAGCACGAATGTAGAAGACCGCCGTGGTGGCGGTGGAGCAAAAGCGGGCGGTATCAGTATTTTGGGCTTAGTGGTGGCCTTTGTTGCATGGAAGTTCTTTGGCATCGATCCGCAATCGGCTTATCAAGCGACCAAGCAAGTCACCTCACATGCGCAAAGTGCTGAAACTAAAGGTTTAGATAATCCAAGTCCTGAACAACAAGAGGCGATGGAGTTTGTGGGCACTGTTTTGGCCGATACAGAAGATACGTGGTCACAAGTGTTTCAGCAGCAGTTAAATAGCCAATATATACCACCTAAACTGGTGTTATTTACAGGTGTGGTCAATTCTGGCTGTGGTACGGCACAATCGGCAATGGGGCCATTTTATTGTCCTGCCGATCAAAAAGTATATATTGATACTTCATTCTTCCAAGCCATGCGTCAGCAAATGGGCATTGGTGGTGAACAAAATCAGACTGAATTAAGCCGAAATGATCAGGCGGGCGATTTTGCTCAAGCCTATGTGGTGGCGCATGAAGTTGGGCATCATATTCAGACCATTTTAGGGATTTCAGAACAAGTGCATAAAGCACGTCAGCAAGTCAGCGAAGTACAGGGTAATCAGCTTTCGATACGTCAGGAATTACAAGCGGACTGTTTATCGGGAGTGTGGGCGCATCATAACCATCAACGTACTCAATTCCTCGAACAAGGTGATATTGAAGAAGCAATGGATGCGGCACATAAAATTGGCGATGACTATTTACAAAAACGTGCACGTGGGCAAGTCGTGCCTGATAGCTTTACGCATGGTACCAGTGCACAGCGCGTACAATGGTTCCAGACTGGCTTAAAATCAGGCTTGATCAGTGATTGTGATACATTCAATGCCGCAATTTAACTGACTTAAAAATCAAGTTTTATAAACAAAAGGAGTGCTGCCAGTCGCTCCTTTTTTATAGGCTAAATGAATGCGAGTGGATAGATGCAAACAACGTTAAGCCGTAAACCGAGTGATGAATTAGCACACATGATTTTGAACGTGGTGTGTTTGATTCCAGCAGGTCAGGTTGCGACCTATGGGCAAGTGGCATGCCTAGCGGGTCTGCCCAAACATGCACGTTTGGTCGGTTATGTCCTCAGGCATTTATCGGCAGAACATACTGTGCCGTGGCATCGGGTGATTAATGCGCAAGGAAAAATTAGCCTAAGCAAACTAAACGCCCAAGGAGAAAATATACAAACTTTAAAATTACAGGAAGAAGGGATTGTGGTAATTGCAGAAAAGGTGAATTTAAAACAATACCAATGGCAGAATTGACATACTCCCACCACTAAACTGAAAGTTATAGTGGGGGAATCTTTGCGACCCATGCAATCAAATTGATTACACCTTTCGATGCCACACTTGCGCTGACAAGTATTGTGGCACAGGAACTCTTTACACAGCACGAAGCCCTAGTGCATCAGCTAAAGCGAAATTACGGATATTTATACTCGCATTCACATCACGATCTTCAACCAAGTTGCAACTTGGACATTCAAACAATCTGACACTTAGCGGTAACTTTTCCATCTTATAGCCACAGCAAGAACAAGTTTTTGAACTTGGTACAAATCGACCAATTTTCAAAACATTCTTGCCATACCATTCAGCTTTGTATTGTAACAGCGTTAAGAATTGCCCCCATGCCACATCCGAAATGGACTTGGCTAGTTTACTGTTCTTAACCATGTTTTTAATTCCTAAATCTTCTACTGCATACGTGGTCGCTTGGTTTTCACAGATCAAGTGATGCGTTAGTTTGTGATGTAGGTCTAAGCGTTGCAAACGTACCTTTTCATAGATACACGCAACATTTAATTTCTGACGTTGATAATTCTTGGATTCTTTCTTCTTTCGAGCAAATATCTTTTGTTGAATTGCCAACCTTTTTTGAGCTTGTCGTAAATATTTTGGATTTTCAATTTTTTGACCATCCGACTGAATCAACAAGTGATTTAAGCCCAAATCAATACCAATGGTTTTATCTGACTCAATTATTGATGCTGTTACTTTAGCTTGATTAGTTTCAACTAAAATTGATGCGTAATACTTTCCTGTTGCTGTTTTACTAATAGTGACAGTTTTAATCTTTCCATCAAATTGACGACTAAATACAGCTTTAATGCCTTTTAATTTAGGTAGATTCAGTGTGCCTTTTTCAAAATCAACACTACCATGTTGAGGGCATTGATATGATCGTTGTGGAATTTTCTTAGACTTGAACTTGGGGAATTTCGCCCGACCTTTGAAGAAGTTTCCAAAAGCCGTATAAACATGAAGCAATCCACTAAGTAGAGTTTGACTGTTCACCTCATTGAGCCATGAGTATTGTTCTTGCTTTTTCATACTCACAAGCTGATCCTGAATATCTTTTCGGCTCAGTGATTTTTTATGTTCATCATAATATTTTTGTTGAAGTGCTAAAGCCCAGTTGTAAGTAAACCTAGCACAGCCGAAGTGCTTTTCGATTAGCACTTTTTGCTCACCATTCGGATAAATACGATACTTGTAGGCTTTCATTTGAGCTTCATTCATACCTATAATTTAACAAATATTAATCTTGGTGTAAATAACATGAAGTCACATTACCACTGTGTTTATAAGCTAACTTATCATTTAGTGTTGGTAACAAAATACAGAAGAAAATGCTTTACAAATGAAATGCTCAATCGCCTTGAAGAAATCGTAAGAAAGAACTGTCAAGATTGGGAAATCGACTTGCTTGAGTTTAATGGTGAAGCTGACCACATTCATTTATTACTAGAAATGCACCCTAATATCATGCCAAGCAAGTTTATAAATAACATCAAAACGGTATCTAGCAGACTTATACGCAAAGAATTTGATGCAGAACTAAAGCAGTATTATTGGAAGCCTGTACTTTGGACTAGGGCTTATTGCTTGCTTACAACAGGTGGTGCGACAATTGATGTAATTCGTGAATATATAAAAAATCAAGAAAGACCCGAATAACGAAAAGTCGTGCTATCCATCCCCACCTAAATCGAAGATTATAGATGGGGAATTTCGCACAGTTAGTTAAACTGAGCTGCTAAATCGAGCGTTTAATATTGAGATATGGTGATACTGAGAAAATTTGCTGAATAGAGTGCTGCAAATAAAAATTTTAGAACAAACAAAGAAATCTAAATGAGAGGGGAAGTTCCTCACTTCCGTAGAAATGAGGAACACGCAATCTTATTGACGTACAACCAATACAGGTGTTGTACCTTCACTTAGGATGCTTTGCGCAACGCTACCTAAGAATAATTTTTTCAAGCCAGTGCGGCCATGTGAACCAATCACGATAAGGTCAGCATTTAAGTCTTTTGCAGCATTGGTAATTTCGCGTGCAATTACTTGACCTTCAAGTAGTTTAGTTTCAGCTTCAACACCTTGTTCAGTGAATTTTTGCTTTGCTTCTTCTAAAGTTTTTACGATAGAAGCGCGAGCGCGTTCAATCAAGTCATTGGTTTGGTTTGCAGTGATGTATTCTGCAGCAATATACGGGTCAAGTGTAAGTACTTGTACCACAGTGATTTTACTACCAAATGCTTTTGCAAGTTCAGCAGCTTTTGCAACAGCGGCAAAAGAAGTTTCAGAACCGTCCACTGGTACGAGGATGTTTTGGTAAGCCATGAGTGTTTCTCCTTATTGTAATTTCAATACTTTAATAAAATATTCGCTCTGAGTCCTGTCTTATCTTACGCTGAATTCATATAGAATAAAACCCAGTAATTTCATAAAGATAATTGAGTGCTGTAAGTCCTTATTTCACCTTAATTTAGCATGAAATTATGAAGCTGTGCTTTCAATTCAACTAAAGTTTTAGTCATTTTTTGTTTGCGTGTTTGTCAAAAAATCGATCAGTTGATTGACATCATTACTCTGCAATTGTTCGCGGATTTTCAGTAAATATTTTTCATCAAAATCATACAGTTTTAGCGCCAAAAGTTGAGCAATCTCTGTTTCACTAAAGCGGTATTTAATTACTTTGGCAGGCACACCTGCCACAATAGCGTAAGGCGGTACATCTTGCGTAACCACTGCACCTGTCGCCACAATTGCACCTTCGCCTAGTTCAACACCTTGCATAATCATGGCGCGACTGCCAATCCAGCAGCCATCGCCAATTGTGGTATCACCTGCCGCAACAAAACTGCGAGTATCAAACGGAAAAGCCGAAACCCAGTCACTGCGATGCAATTGATTGCCACCCATCATAATCACGCATTCCGCACCAAAACAGACAAAATTGCCAATATGTAATTGATCAATTGGCTTGTCTGCTGTTGCAGGTTTGTCATGTAAATAACGCACCACACAACGTTCAAAACCCTGATCCCAATAGGCTGAATAATAAGAGTAATTGCCTTTGATGTGGATGTTGGGGTTTTTCACAGTTTTGGAGATGAACTCAAATTCGCACCAGTGTTTAACAGGGGAATTAATCAGCGTTTCGGACATGGTTTTTTCGTGTGGAGAGATGAGGGGATTATATTTGAAATTTTGAACCTCTCCCTAGCCCTTTCCTAGAAGGAGAGGGAATGTTCAAAATATTAGTTGACCACTACACTTTAGTGATTTGAAAGCTTAAAGTATCTATCTTAAAAAATTCCACAAATACATAAAAACATTTTTAACACTGTTTGGAAATAAGAATCCCCAAATAGCAAAAAAGAGTGATGATGCCAATACGATACTGACAGGACTGGTTTGTGTATTGATAAAGAGTCCCCAGACTGGAATTAAAATCAGTCCTAACACAGCCCCAGAAAGCGCATAAACAAATGCATGAATGATGCGATTTTCCATCTTATTTTCCTCTATTTTTATCGCAGTATAATCTATAAGCTCGGCTGTATGATTTATAGGCAATAAAACCCCTCAAAGAGGGGCATCGCGTGTAGTCATCTTTATTAAAACTTAAAGATATTCTACATTCACAATTTCATATTCCACTTCGCCTTGCGGAGTGACAATTTTGGCTTCATCGCCTTCATTTTTGCCCAACAAACCGCGTGCAATAGGCGAATTCACTGAAATTTTATTGATTTTAAAATCAGCTTCATCATCACCTACAATTTTGTAGGTTTTTTGCTCTTCGGTGTCTAGGTTTTCAATGGTCACAGTCACACCAAAAACCACACGTCCGTTTTGTTCCAATTCTTTAACATCAATTACTTGGCAAGCGCCTAATTTACCTTCGATGTCTTGGATACGACCTTCGCAGAAACCTTGCTGTTCACGTGCGGCATGGTATTCAGCATTTTCTTTTAAATCGCCATGTTCACGCGCTTCTGCAATCGCTGCAGTAATACGTGGACGTTCAACCGATTTAAGTTGTTGTAATTCTTGCTCTAAAGCGTGTTTACCTTCAGGCGTCATAGGATAACGTTGCATGTTGTCCCTCTTTAAAAATATTGAAGTCTATAAATGAAAAAAGCCCGCCACCCGAAAGGTGACGGGACTTTATTGAAATGTATTAACCTACAGTAAGATCTTGCAGGCGATATACATCCATTGGTAATTTAATCGCTAAGGCTTGGCATACAGCATCTGCGCCATTCAAGGTCGTGGTGTAATACACTTTACCTTGCAATGCAGAACGACGGATTGAGAATGAATCCTGCTGAGCTTGTTTGCCTTCAGAAGTATTGATGATGAGGTGAATCTCACCATTTTTCAAGCGGTCTACAATGTGTGGGCGACCTTCAGTCACCTTATTCACACGTTCACACTCAATACCTGCATCGGTGATGACTTTATGCGTACCACCCGTTGCAACAAGTTTGAAGCCAAAATCAGCCAATTGTTTTGCAATACGCGCCACATGCGGTTTATCTGACTCACGTACAGATAAGAATGCATGTTTTACTTCGCCTTCAGTTGGGATTCCTGGTAAGCGATCATTCGAGCCTAACACAGCTTTATAGAATGCTTCACCAAAAGTTTTGCCCACACCCATCACTTCACCTGTAGATTTCATCTCAGGCCCAAGCACAGGGTCTACACCAGGGAACTTGTTGAATGGGAACACAGCTTCTTTCACAGAGAAGTGTTGCGGAATAATTTCTTTAGTAAAGCCTTGTGCTTCTAAAGATTGACCTGCCATACAACGTGCTGCAACTTTAGCCAATGATTCGCCAATACACTTAGAAACGAACGGAACAGTACGTGATGCACGTGGGTTCACTTCCAAGATATAAACGTCATTGCCTTTCACTGCAAACTGTACGTTCATTAGACCAATAACGCCCAACTCTTTTGCCATTGCAACAGTTTGACGACGCATTTCGTCCTGTACTTCATCTGACAATGAATAAGGTGGAATTGAACATGCTGAGTCACCAGAGTGAATACCTGCTTGTTCGATGTGCTGCATAATACCGCCAATCACCACATCTTTACCGTCAGATACGCAGTCTACGTCAACTTCAATCGCATCATCCAAGAAACGGTCTAACAGCACAGGTGCATCGTTAGAAGCTTGAACCGCATCACGCAGGTAGCGTTTCAATTCTTCTTCGTTATACACGATTTCCATTGCACGACCACCCAATACATAAGATGGACGAACAACCAGCGGATAACCCACTTTCGCTGCTTCTGCGATACCTTCTTCAGCAGATTTTACAATGCTGTTGTTAGGTTGACGCAATTGCAGACGTTGAATCATTTGCTGGAAACGCTCACGGTCTTCTGCGCGGTCAATCGCATCTGGTGATGTACCAATAATTGGCGCACCTGCTTCTTCTAAAGCGCGTGCCAATTTCAATGGAGTTTGACCACCGTACTGTACGATAATGCCTTTTGGCTTTTCAGTACGTACGATTTCAAGTACATCTTCCAAAGTAATTGGTTCAAAGTACAAACGGTCTGAAGTGTCGTAATCGGTAGATACTGTTTCAGGGTTACAGTTCACCATGATGGTCTCAAAACCATCTTCACGCATTGCAAGCGCAGCGTGTACACAGCAGTAATCGAATTCGATACCTTGACCAATACGGTTTGGACCACCGCCAATCACCATGATCTTGTCTTTCGCTGAAGGATTTGATTCACACTCTTCATCGTAAGTTGAATACATATATGCTGTGTCAGATTCAAACTCTGCAGCACAGGTATCCACACGTTTATAAACTGGGGTTACGCCCAAGTTCCAACGGTGTTTACGGAATTGCTTTTGTGAAATACCCATCAAGTTCGCAATACGTAGGTCAGATAAACCTTTACGTTTGAACGAACGGATGTTGTCAGCGTTTAGATCACCAAAACCTAAAGTTTTGATTTCATTTTCAGTGTTCACGATGTCTTGAATTTGAATTAAGAACCAACGGTCAATTTTGGTCGCTTCAAAAACTTCGTCCAAGCTAAAGCCATGACGGAATGCGTCAGCCACGTACCAAATACGCTCAGGACCTGGAACTTTCAATTCAACTAAAATCTTGTCGCGTGCGCCTTCAGCACCCACTTCAATTTGTTCGTCAAAACCACAAGCGCCAGTTTCTAAACCACGAAGGGCTTTGTTTACAGATTCTTGGAAGTTACGACCAATCGCCATGACTTCACCTACAGATTTCATCTGCGTGGTTAAAGTCGCGTCTGCTTGAGGGAACTTTTCAAAGTTGAAACGTGGAACTTTAGTTACAACGTAGTCAATTGATGGTTCAAATGCCGCAGGAGTGGTACCGCCTGTGATGTCATTTTTCAGTTCATCAAGGGTATAACCCACAGCCAATTTCGCTGCAACTTTTGCAATTGGGAAACCAGTGGCTTTAGATGCAAGTGCAGATGAACGAGATACACGTGGGTTCATCTCAATCACAACCATACGACCAGTATTCGGGCAAATACCGAACTGAACGTTAGAACCACCTGTTTCTACACCAATTTCACGAAGTACCGCTAAAGATGCATTACGCATCAATTGGTATTCTTTGTCCGTCAAAGTTTGCGCAGGAGCAACGGTGATTGAGTCACCAGTGTGCACGCCCATTGGGTCAAAGTTTTCGATTGAACATACGATGATACAGTTGTCGTTTTTATCACGTACAACTTCCATCTCATATTCTTTCCAACCAATAAGTGATTCATCAATCAATAATTGTTTGGTTGGAGAAAGATCGAAACCGCGTTCACAGATTTCAAGGAATTCTTCTTTGTTATATGCGATACCGCCACCAGAACCACCCATGGTGAATGATGGACGAATAATCACAGGGAAGCCAAAGCGAGATTGAATCTCAAGTGCTTCTTCCATAGATTCAGCAATTGCTGCTTTTGGACACTCAAGACCAATTTTGCGCATTGCTTCATCAAACAATTTACGGTCTTCGGCTTTTTCAATCGCGTCTTTGGTTGCACCAATTAATTCAACATTGTATTTGGCTAAAATACCGTTGGCATCTAATGCAAGCGCACAGTTCAATGCAGTTTGACCACCCATGGTCGGAAGTACTGCATCTGGACGTTCTTTTTCAATGATTGCTGCAACAGTCTGCCAAGTGATTGGCTCGATATAAGTTGCATCTGCCATTGCAGGGTCAGTCATGATGGTCGCAGGGTTCGAGTTTACCAAAATAACGCGGTAACCTTCTTCACGCAGCGCTTTACATGCTTGAGCACCAGAATAGTCAAACTCACAAGCCTGACCAATAACAATAGGACCAGCACCAATAATTAAGATGCTTTTAATATCCGTACGTTTAGGCATTATTTCGCTCCTTAATTACTTCTTAGCGGCTTCAATAAGTTCGATGAAATGATCGAACAAGAGTGCGCAGTCATGTGGACCTGAACTTGCTTCTGGGTGACCTTGGAAGCTAAATGCAGGCTTGTCTGTACGATGAATACCTTGGTTTGTGCCATCGAACAATGAACGATGCGTTGAACATACATTGCTTGGTAAGGTGCTTTCATCTACCGCGAAGCCGTGGTTCTGAGAAGTAATCATCACTGTACCAGTTTCTAAGTTCTGTACAGGATGGTTTGCGCCGTGGTGACCGTGCGGCATTTTCATTGTTTTTGCACCTGATGCAAGTGCAAGAATTTGGTGACCTAAACAGATACCAAATACAGGAATATTCGTGGTTTCTACAATTGTTTTTACAGCTTCAATTGCGTAGTCACATGCAGCAGGATCGCCAGGGCCATTTGACAAGAAAATGCCATCTGGGTTTAACGCAAGGACTTTTTCAGCAGGGGTTTGTGCAGGAACAACGGTTAATTTGCAACCGCGGTCTGCGAGCATACGCAGGATGTTGGTTTTGACACCGTAATCGTATGCAACCACATGATATTTAAGTTCAGGTTGAGTAAAGCCTTTGCCAAGTTCCCATGAACCTTCAGTCCATTCAAAACCTTCAGGGTCGCAGCATACTTTTGCAAGATCCAAGCCGTTTAAGCCGCCAAATGCACGTGCTTTTGCAATTGCTTCTTCTTCAGTGATATTTTCACCAGCAAGAATACAACCGTTTTGCGCACCTTTGGAACGTAAAATACGGGTCAATTTACGGGTATCAATATCGGCAATTGCAACAACATTGTGTTGTTGTAAGTATTCGCCTAAAGATTGAGTAGAACGGAAGTTACTGTGTAATAAAGGCAAATCACGGATAATTAAACCGTTTGCCCATACTTTATGAATTCGACCTGACTCAACATCTTCATCATTGCAACCAGTGTTCCCAATATGTGGGTAAGTTAAAGTCACAAGTTGTTGTGCATAACTCGGGTCGGTCAAAATTTCTTGATAGCCAGTCATGGCAGTGTTAAAAACGACTTCACCAGTCGTGCTTCCCGTTGCACCGATAGACGTACCTTTAAAGATTGTACCGTCGGCGAGGGCTAAAATGGCGGGGGTGCTCAAACCAAAGCTCCTGAACTAAAACCACAAAAATAGGGCTGTAAAAAAGCGAGTAGACGAAAAAAAAGGAAGGTCAATATTTAAACCTACCCTCCTATGTCTGCTCGCTTGAACTTAACATTGCATTATACGCATGAACTCGCCAAAAGTCCATTGTGAATCTAACGAATATGTAAGATAAAAGACTTGCTTTTTTTGCTAGGTTTATGTTTTAGCGTGTAGTCCAAATGTAAGCAATCTACGATTGTTAGACAATCCAAAACCCATTTGAGTCTAAATTGCCTTATGCTTAATTTATAAACAACAACGACCTTGGGTAAAAGCGAATGACTGAACAAGATAAATCAGCCACTGAACCACAAAACAGTGCAATCAAAGCAGTAAGTGAAGGCGCTGAAAAGCTTGAAAAAGTAACGCATGATGCCAAAGAGCAGGTGCTTGATGTAGTTGCGGAAACGCAAGAAAAACTTCAAGCCGAAGCAAAACAACTCAATGCCAGCGTGCAAGAGCAATTGGGTCAGTTAAAGCAAGATGTGTTGCAAAAAATTGAAGCTTTAAAAGCACAATTTGGTAGTTCACCTAAAGATTTAGGCGAATTAAAAGACTTTGTAAAAACTGAATTTAGCGCAATTATTGAAGATCTTTCTAAACTTGGTAAAGAGTTGAAAGAAGATGTCAGCAGCATTTCAGTAAAACACAAAGATCAATTGGCTGAAACTTTTAAGCGTTCTAAAGAGCACACACTAGAAGCGTGGAAAAAAGTAAATCCATCAAAAACTGAAACTAATGATGAAACTGATCAAGCATAATCCAGTTTAATCTGTTGCTGATTCAGCCATAAAAAAAAGTGAGGTCATGCGCCTCACTTTTTTATTTAAATTTCTTGCTCAAACCAAAAACTAGTTGTTTCAATCTAAACTACTATTAATCACAGTTAGAACTGATGTAGCCAATCGCGCTTATTGTGAAAATCGGCGGCAGGGCTGCTGTGTTGCATGGCATAAAACTGCTCGCCCTGACTGGTTTTTAATACAGCTGTGAGCCCAATAAACAAATCTGTCCATTTCAGTTTATGTTTCAGTATAAATTCGGTTAAATCCAAACTGACATTTAAACCGTAATGCGTACGTTTTAGCTGATTCAACTCAATATCATAAGCGGCCACAGGTGGCATTTGCTCAGGATAACGATATTCTTCAAAGGCATAGGCTTGCCAAGCTTGAGAAGGGGAGAGATTGATTTCACGATAAAAATCTTCGCCCTTAACGCCAATGAAAATTTCAAAGCAGGTCTGTTCCCACAAAAAGTCATGACGTGGATGTGAAGTCACCAATGCAGGCCATTCGACCCACTGATTCGGATCACGCAGCCAATAACCTACATTTAAGCTAAACGGACTTTGTTGTTCAATTGCACCGACCAAAGAAATCGCTTGAAACTGACGATCAAAGGCGCTGAGTTCGTAACTTGCCATATAAGCTTAGTTAGACAAATGAGCGTGACGAACTAAATTTGACAACTTGGCATTTTGTTTTGCTGCTTTTTTATAAAGCAAAGCAATTTTACCAATTGTTTGTACCACTTCAGAACCTGTTGCTGCAGCAATTTCAGTAATTACAGCTGCACGTACTTCACGGTCTTCACCACCAATTTTAACTTTAATCAATTCGTGATCGTTTAAAGCACGGTTGGTTTCTTCAATTACATTTTCAGTCAAACCTTGACCGCCAACCATCACTACAGGGTTAAGTGCATGACCAATTTGACGTAAACGCTTGCGTTCCTGAATAGAGAGAGCCGCCATAAAGATAACCTAATTTTAAAAACGACTTAGTATAACAAAAGCCAATTTGAAACGCTGTAAATTCTATGCAAATAATCCGCGAACATGCAGCAGTGCAAAAATATCAAAATCGAACATTTGCTTAGGTTTATCCATCTGTGATGAGAGAGGTTTTTTATGCCACAGTACAGAAATAAGCGATGGATTTAATAGAAAAAACTTGTTAGTTATTGGCATTTAGATACAGATGTCTACTGCAAGCTTGCTAATTTTCACGTACAATCGCAATTTAGATGGCTATTCGTTACTAAGAGAGTTATGGCAACACGCATTACCAACCAAAAGTTATCCAAAAGTAGTCGTGCGTGGATGAGAGAGCACCTAGATGATCCCTTTGTGAAAAGAGCGCAAAAAGAAGGGTATCGTGCACGTGCTGCATACAAACTACTTGAGATTCAAGAAAAATATAAACTGATCAAACCGGGCATGACGGTGGTGGACTTAGGTGCAGCACCAGGCAGTTGGTCGCAAATCGCAGGGAAACTTGTCGGCGACAAAGGTTTGGTGATCGCTTCCGATATTTTGGAAATGGACGCATTACCAGATGTGACCTTTTTACAAGGTGACTTCCGCGAAGAAGAAGTGTTCGAAAAATTGTTAAATATTTTAAACGGACGCACGGTAGACGTTGTAATTTCCGATATGGCCCCCAATACATCAGGTAATAAAGCTGTAGATCAACCGCGTCAAATTTACTTATGCGAGTTGGCGCTCGATTTTGCCAACCGTGTATTGGGACCCAATGGCCAGTTTGTGGTCAAAGTGTTCCAAGGTTCGGGGTTTGACGAATTTCGTAAACAGGTCGTGGACAGTTTTGATGTTCTAAAGACAGCAAAACCCGTTGCTTCACGGGCGCGTTCCAAAGAAGTATTCCTTATTGGACAAGGACGTAAAAAAGCGTCTAAATAAAGTTTACTTGCCAAGCCGTTAGAAATTGTGCATTTTGTACGTTTTTAATGAATTGTCTAGCTGATCTTCAGCTTTTTGAATGAAAGGTCACCCAGTAACGGGCATGATCAAATTAGATTGATATGGGAATAAAGCTTTGAGCGATCTCTTCAAGAATGCCGTATTGTGGCTGATTATACTTGGTGTGCTGATTCTAATTTTCAGCAACATCAATAACAGTGAAAAGCCAACTGCAATGAACTATTCAGAGTTCGTTACAGCGGTGAATGCTGGTCAAATTAAGCAAGTCACAATTGATGGCGAAAGAATTAGTGGCGAAAAAGTCAACGGCTCGTCCTTTGAAAGCATTCGTCCAGCAGTTCAAGACCCTGAACTGATGCCGAATCTGATTAAAAACAACGTTGTTGTTGAAGGTACTGCACCTCAACGTCAAGGTTTGTTAATGCAACTATTGATCGCAAGTTTCCCTGTACTTTTAATCATTTTGTTATTCATGTTCTTTATGCGCAACATGGGTGGCGGTGCAGGTGGTAAAAACGGCCCGATGAGCTTTGGTAAATCTAAAGCCAAAATGTTGTCTGAAGACCAAATTAAAGTCACATTTGCCGATGTAGCAGGTTGTGACGAAGCAAAACAAGAAGTGGTTGAAATTGTAGATTTCTTAAAAGACCCTGCTAAATTCAAGCGTTTAGGTGCAACTATTCCTAAAGGTGTGTTGATGGTAGGTCCACCGGGTACAGGTAAAACCTTATTGGCCAAAGCCATTGCAGGCGAAGCCAAAGTTCCATTCTTCAGCATTTCTGGTTCTGACTTCGTTGAAATGTTCGTGGGTGTAGGTGCTTCTCGTGTTCGTGATATGTTTGAGCAAGCTAAACGCCATGCACCATGTATCATCTTTATTGATGAGATTGATGCGGTAGGTCGTCACCGTGGTTCAGGTACAGGTGGTGGTCACGATGAACGTGAGCAAACACTTAACCAAATGCTTGTTGAAATGGATGGTTTTGAAGGCAATGAAGGCATTATTGTTATCGCTGCGACAAACCGTGCCGATGTACTGGATAAAGCTTTATTGCGTCCAGGTCGTTTTGACCGTCAAGTAATGGTTGGCTTGCCAGACATTAAAGGTCGTGAGCAAATTCTGAATGTTCACTTGAAAAAACTGCCTTCAGTTACAGGTGTAGATGTCAAAGTCTTGGCACGTGGTACACCAGGCTTCTCTGGTGCGCAATTGGCGAACCTTGTGAATGAAGCTGCATTGTTTGCTGCCCGTCGTAATAAAAATACGGTGGATATGCACGACTTTGAAGATGCTAAAGATAAGTTGTATATGGGCCCTGAACGTAAGTCGATGGTGCTGCGTGAAGAAGAACGTCGTGCAACGGCTTATCATGAAGCAGGTCATGCGATTGTTGCTGAAATGCTGCCGGGTACAGACCCTGTGCATAAAGTAACGATTATGCCGCGTGGCTGGGCATTGGGTGTGACATGGCAATTGCCTGAACATGACCAAACTAGCCATTATAAAGACAAAATGCTGAACGACTTGTCTATCTTGTTTGGTGGTCGTATTGCAGAAGAAGTCTTTATTAATCAAATGTCGACAGGTGCATCGAATGACTTTGAGCGTGCGACTAAATTAGCACGTGCGATGGTGACCAAATACGGTATGTCTGACAAGTTAGGCGTAATGGTCTATGAAGACGATACACAACAATCATTCATGGGTAGTTTAGGCAGCCGTACGATTTCTGAAGCCACCCAGCAACAAGTGGATGCTGAAGTTCGTCGTATTATTGATGAGCAATATAAAGTTGCCCGCGATATTTTGGAAAATAACCAAGATATTGCCCACGCAATGGTAAAAGCATTGTTGGAATGGGAAACTATTGATCGTGACCAAATCCGTGACATTATGGAAGGTCGTGAGCCACAGCCACCGAAAGTGTATATTGCAGACAATCCTGTGATTGATGTAACACCAACTGATGGTCCAAGCACACCGCCACCATTACCAGCGAGCTAATCAGTTCACATAATGTTAAAAAGAGTCTTTGTATAAAGGCTCTTTTTTTATTCGTGTGGTTTATGCGTCGTTGCAACAGGAATATTGGTAATGTTGAAGCGCACTGAAAAGAATTCAACATCTTCAAAATTACCCTTGTTAAAATAAGCTTTTCAAATTGAAAGGAAGACCAGCATGCAGCTAATGCCATTACCCAAGCGCGTATTGCAATGTGGACGTTTGCGTTTAGATTTATCTCAGCCGCATGTGATGGGAATTCTAAATGTGACACCAGACTCGTTTAGTGATGGTGGGCGACATAATGAAAAAGATGCTGCTGTGGCGCGTGCTTTGGAAATGATAGCCGAAGGTGCAACCGTGATTGATATTGGCGGAGAGTCAACACGTCCGGGAGCTAGTCCTGTGAGTGTAGAAGAAGAAATTCGTCGTGTGGTTCCTGTGGCGGAAGCCTTATCTACTTATGATGTAGTGCTTTCGATTGATACGTCACAGCCCGAAGTGATTCGTGCTGCCGTAGCTGCGGGGGCGCATATCTGGAATGATGTACGTGCGCTGACCCGTCCAAATGCGTTGCAAACAGCTGCTGAGTTAAATATCCCCGTGATTATTATGCACATGCGTGGTGAACCGACCACCATGAACAATTTAGATCAATATGATGATGTCACTGCAGATGTGATTGCAGAATTGCAGCAACGTGTCGCTGATGCTTTGGCGGTAGGGGTCAAGCCTGAAAATATCATGATTGATCCGGGTTTTGGTTTTGCGAAAAATGCACAACAGAATCTGAAATTGTTAAATGAGTTGCATCAACTTAATGGTATGGGGTATCCAATTTTATCGGCATTGTCTCGTAAACGCTTTATTGGTGAAGCTTTGGGTGGGGCAGAGCCAACACAGCGTGCAGTTGGTTCTGTAGCGGCACATTTACTCAGTATTCAGCAAGGTGCTTGTATGGTGCGTGCGCATGATGTGAAAGCCATGTCTGACGCCATTAAAGTCTGGCAAGCAATGCAGTTGGCAAATTAATCGCAATATGCAAATTGGGGCGAAGCTAGAATTAAAGCCCTGCTTATGCTATATAGGCACGCTTGAATCTCTGTATTTTTGAGTGCTTGTATGTTTGCAGATTTACTTCTCCCGATGTTTGATGATGAGTTTTATCCTGATATTTTAGTTGCTGAGTTAAAACAACTGATTCAACAGTTTGCAAAACACGTGTCTAAATCCAATTTATCTGAAACGGATATTTATCATTTTGCTGATCAGACCGTGCAAGCCATTAATAAAATGAAACCACAATTTGAAGATTTGGATTCAGATTTGGACGATACCGCAGCAGATTATATTGCTGAGGCGATGATGATGGTGTTGCAAGATCAAGGTTATTTCGAGATTGAAACGGAAGAGTTGATTGCAACGAGAGAGTGGTGATAGGTCACTCTCTTTCAGCTTTAATTTATGGGTGATTCAATAAATCATCTAAAACATCATCCAAATGGCAACTTTGCTGTGTATGTAGTTCTGCAATTTCCCGAACATTCAACGTATATAGCCCATTATGTTCATTCGGCTGTGCAATTAAATTGACCCAAAACTTTGTATTTTGTTGCAGCAAAGTTTTGAGTTGCTTTTTATCTTCAGGATTTTGGAAATTTAATAAATATAAATTGTTGCCTAAGCTGCAACGACGTAATTGTAATTCTTGATTTTTATATTGCACTGTTCCTGCAAAAACATCATAAAATTCTGCATCAGTTTCAATTGGGTTTACGGATTCGGTTGCTGACTCAAGGCTGGGATTTTGTGCATGGCTTGCAAAACTGAGCAAGCAGCATAAACAGATCATCCATTTGAAAGAGAAGATAAAGCGTTGTAGAAACATTTTAAATCATCAGTACATAAATGTTATTGTTTTAAATATTATATTTTTTAGGCATAAAAAAACCAGCTTAATGCTGGAGTTCTTTATTCGCACCATTTGAATGATTTGATTCATTAAAATGGTGCCCGAGGCCAGACTCGAACTGGCACGCTTTGAGGGCGGGGGATTTTAAATCCCCTGTGTCTACCGATTTCACCACTCGGGCATGTGCGCAATAATAGAGGACGAAATAAATCTTGGCAAGTAAATTTATTTACAATTGCTTTCTTTTCAATCAATTCAACTTATTAGCTTGAAAAAAGTTCGGTTTGCAGTATATTTCTGCTGTTTGTCATCAATATTTCATGAATTTGAGATCAAAGCGAAATCATAAATTTCTATGTTGAGCGCTCAAGAAAAATAAAAGGAATATTCATGAACATTCGCTTAACTCGCCGAGAGCTGATTCAAAAAAGTTTGGCTGGTTTTGGGGCGTTGTCATTGCCAGTCGCATTAACTGCATGTGGTGATGACAATGAAAATACAGCAGAAAATGCATTAAAGGTGCAGTTTTTGCATGGTGTCGCCAGTGGTGATCCGCTGCATGATCGTATCATTTTATGGACACGTGTAACGCCAAGTGACATGGCAGCATGCATTGAAGTGGTTTGGGAAATTGCCAGCGATGAGGCGTTTAAGCAATTGGTAAATACTGGCAAAGTACAAACCAGCGCAGCGCAAGATTTTACTGTTAAAGTGGACGCAGATCGTTTACAGGCAGGGACTAAATATTATTACCGTTTCCGCTTTGGTAATACGGTTTCTGCTATAGGACAGACCAAAACCTTGCCACAACGCAGCGATCAAGTGAAATTTGCGGTCTGTTCTTGCTCGAACTATCCCGCAGGTTATTTTCATGTGTATAAAGAAATGGCACAGGAAAACAATCTGGATGTGATTATTCACTTGGGTGATTATATTTATGAATATGGACAAGGTGGCTACGCGACTGACGATGCAAAACAGTTAGGACGTACCTTTGCTGCAGACAATGATAAAGAAATTATCAAGTTAGATGATTATCGTAAACGTTATGCTTTATATCGTACCGATGCTGATTTGCAGACTGCTCACCAACGCCATCCATTTATTGTCATTTGGGATGACCATGAACTCAGTAATGATACTTGGGAAGCGGGTGCAGATAATCATCAAGAAGGTGAAGGCAGCTTTATAGAACGTAAAATTGCGGCATTACAGGCTTATTTCGAGTGGATGCCAATTCGTCCAGTTGCAGAAAATGATCATTTGAATATTTATCGCCAGTTTGATTTTGGTGGTTTGGTGAATTTGATGATGCTGGATACGCGTATTTTGGCGCGTCATAAGCAATTAGATTATGCTAACTATATGACGGCAGAAGGTATTGATGCTGCTAAATTTCAGGCAGATTTATTTAGTGATCAACGCACATTGATGGGTGGAGTTCAACGAGAATGGTTGCAAAAACAGTTGGGGCAGTCTAAGACTACTTGGAATGTTTTGGCTCAACAAGTGTTGATGGCGAAAATGCTGATTCCACAAGAACTGTTATTGCCTTTAGCGAAAATCACCAATGGTGATCAGCAACCTGAAACACTTGCACAAATGAAGCAGAAAATTACAGAATTGGTCACGCTGAAATTGCGTTTAAAAGCGAATGATCCAACTTTGACAGCAGTAGATAAGGCACGTTTGTATGCGGTTGCACCTTATAACCTCGATGCTTGGGATGGTTATGCCTACGAGCGAGAAGTTGTGTATGGGACATTGCAGCAACTTGGGAAAAAAGCAGTGGTGTTGGCAGGTGATACTCACAATGCTTGGGCTGCAACCTTGCATACACATGAAACAAATCATGAGGTTGGGTTGGAATTCGCGACCAGCTCGGTATCATCGCCCGGAATTGAGTATTACTTAAATGTGCCTGCAGACGAAATGGCAGCGTTGGAATATGCCTTTCAAGAACTGATTGATGAACTAGATTATTGCAACTTAAATCAACGTGGTTATTTAACGGTGACTTTTGATCGTGCGCAAGTGGTTGCAGATTGGAAGTTTATAGATACGGTTAAGGCACGTGAATACAAACTCGATGATACGCGTGGTCATCAACAGAAGTATGGTGTAGACTTAAAACCAATCATTGATGTCGCTAAAACTGCTTAAAATTGGTGTGATATTTACAGAAAACCGAGTCTAAGTTGCTCGGTTTTTTTTGATGATTAAGCGGAGGTTTTTAATCGAGTTTATCTTGAATATAACTGTCTAAATCTATGTATTTAATGCTTTTACATAAATTGTGTTCAACCTGCATCAGTTGTTGATGTAACTGAATTGCATGTTGATATTGCTGATTCAATTGGGCAAAACGAGGGCTATTTTTATTGGAAAAATACATCCGATATTGAATTTTAGCAGCTTGACGATATGACCAATACGCAGCACGGCGAAATTGCGTTAAGCAATATTTTTGTTCAAGGCTTATGTGGTCACGGAACATATTCTCTTTATAGAAACGTACAAAACCAAAACTGATGCAGAAAAAGAATAAAATCCCTTGCAGAATTGCACTCTGAAAATAGGCGAAATTTACCGCTTGTAGCAGAATCAATACTGCTATTTTTATGGTGGCATGTTGCTGTAGTTGATACCACGATGCCGAACTGTGTTTAATTTGATACAACACATAAGGTAGAAGCAGCATAAAACCTAACATGATGGCTAAAATCGCCAATGCCTTGGCTTGAAAGGCATCGTACTGCGGTGCAAAGTTTTGAATCCCGTGCGCCAGACTGATTGAAATAGGAATAAAAATCAGGCAGGCCAAGACCCATGGAATCATTTCTTTCCAATCATCCAGCATGCCTTTGCTTTGAATAAAACCATAAAACAAAATATTTCTTTTAAATGCAGCAGGGTATTGTTGTTGCAATTGCTGCAAATCAAGAAGCGCTTGTTTAGGGTTCATAGAGGCATCATTGAATATTGAATAAAGAGGGGAAAACCTAAAATTTAGGCATAAAAAAACCAGCTTAATGCTGGGTTCTTTATTTGCACCATTTTAATCTATTTTAAAATGGTGCCCGAGGCCAGACTCGAACTGGCACGCTTTGAGGGCGGGGGATTTTAAATCCCCTGTGTCTACCGATTTCACCACTCGGGCATAGTTTTACAAGATTGGAGGCGGAGGTCGGAATCGAACCGGCGTCCACGGAGTTGCAGTCCGCTGCATGACCACTCTGCCACCCCGCCGCGTCTTGTGATGCGTATATTAGCAAGCTCTGAAAAAAAAACAATACTATTAAATGAGCAGATGCACATTAATTCGACATATAGAATAAAATAGTCTAAATAATCATGTATTATTTGCAAAATTGATTCATATCAACATTTGGAGATGTGCCGTGGCATTAATTTTAGACGGTCGTGCATTGGCAAAACAAATTGAAGCTGATCTGTTAACACGTGTAGAAGCGTTAAAAGCAAAATCAGGTCGTACCCCAATTCTAGCGACTATTTTGGTCGGTGATGACGGTGCATCTGCAACTTATGTACGCATGAAGGGCAATGCTTGCCGTCGTGTGGGCATGGATTCTTTAAAAGTAGAATTGCCAACAGAAACCACCACAGAACAATTATTGGCAGAAATTGAAAAATTGAATGCCAATCCTGATGTGCATGGTATTTTGTTGCAACACCCAGTTCCTGCGCAAATTGATGAGCGTGCTTGTTTTGATGCGATTTCACTTGCAAAAGACGTAGATGGTGTGACCTGTTTAGGTTATGGTCGTATGGCAATGGGCGAAGCTGCATATGGTTCTGCAACACCTGCAGGCATTATGACCATTCTTAAAGAAAAAAACATTGAAATTGCAGGCAAACATGCCGTTGTTGTGGGGCGTTCGGCAATTTTAGGTAAACCAATGGCTGCGATGCTTCTTGAAGCCAATGCAACAGTAACCATTTGCCATTCACGTACCCAAGATCTTGCAAGTTTTGTGAAACAAGCGGACATTATTGTTGGTGCGGTTGGTAAAGCTGAATTGATTCAAAAAGACTGGATCAAACCAGGCGCTGTGGTTGTTGATGCAGGCTTCCATCCACGTGATGGCGGTGGTGTTGGAGATATCCAATTGCAAGGCATTGAAGAGATTGCTTCTGCATATACGCCTGTACCAGGTGGCGTTGGCCCAATGACGATTACAACTTTGATTCGTCAAACGGTTGAAGCGGCTGAGAAAGCGTTAGGTTGATGAAGACCTCTCCCTAACCCTCTCTTGCGCTTCAATTTAAAAGCAGTGCTTTAAATTTTGCTCAGGAGAGGGGAAATTCATTGTGAAAATAATGGATGCTCCTTCTCTTGCGCCGTATACGGCTCAGGGAGAAGGCTGGGATGAGGGCTTAAAAATTCTCTCCCTAACTCTCCTAAAAAAGAGTGGGGAATTCATTGTAAAAATAATGAATGCTCCCTCTCCTTTAAAAAAGCAGAGGGAACTTTTTAAATTAGAACGAATAAAAATCCAATGAGCTGTACCTTTCAATTTCCTAAAGCCCCTGAACATCTTTTAGATGCTTTACATGATGTAATTCCAAATTGTGAATTACTGGCACAGCAATTGCCTGAAACGCCTATTTCACTTTGGCTTATTCCACCAGTATTTCCTACCGACAAGCTAGATGATGAAGTGATTCGTCGTATTTGGAATGATACGCCGTACTGGATTTTCTGTTGGGCTTCAGGACTTGCAATGGCGCAATGGTTATTGGCAGAACCGCAGCAAGTAAAAAATAAAGTCGTTTTAGACTTTGGTGCAGGTTCGGGCGTGGTGGCGATTGCTGCAAAAATGGCAGGTGCCAAACGGGTAATTTGTTGTGATATTGACCCCATTAGCCTTGCAGCCTGTCGAGCCAATGCTGAATTGAATGATGTGGTGCTTGAATATTTAGATGATCTATACAAAGCAGAACAAGTGGATGTATTGTTGGCTGCCGATGTACTTTATGATCAATGCAATCGCTTTTTTTTAGATGAGTTCTTAAAGTTCGCCCCAGAAGTTTGGGTGGCAGACAGCCGAGTGAAAAACTTTAGTCATCCACAATATATAAAAATAGATGAACGCAGCGCGACCACATGGCCAGATTTGGATGAAGCCAAAGAGTTCCGTAATGTGAGTTTTTATAAGACGCGATAACTCATCACGTCTTATAGGAAGCCAGTTTTGTGGCGCGAATTAATTGCAGCTATAATGCACAATGCGCAGTGTGCTTGGGCGAGCATCTAAGGCCTGACGTGTAGCATAGTTTTCACTGCTATGTAGCTCAGGTGTGTTCGATAAGCCAATAGAGGTGCGGCTTTGCCCAAGTTGGCGACCATACGGGTCTTGTTGGTTGGCTGCAGGATTCACCACTTCATTAATACTTAAAATCCGCAATTGATAAGTTTTATGCGCACCAAGTTCTTTTTGGCAGGCACGCTGTAATTTACTTTCATCGCGCTGTTGGTTTTGACGTCCTGCAAGAGTGTAGGCTAATACTGCGTTGCGATCAGTTTTGCTTTCGACTTTATAGCCAACAAAACTATTCTCGTTTTGCTCTGGCAAACTTTGACAAGCGGATAAACCTAACCCAAGTCCCGTCATAGCCAAAATAATCATTGTATTCTTCATGGTTTTATTCATGATCATGTCCCATGTTTTTGATGTCATTTCATTCTTGTTTTAAGTATGCCATAGCTGAGAGGACAAAGCATGGCTTTGTTGGCGGTGTAGCAGGCTGTCTATATTTGAGCTGATAAGCGTGTGCTTGTGATGTCATGTTTTTACCTTGAATCTTCGTATTATTTAGTATTTACACATCAGGTGGGATTGTTGAAGAGCGGATTTCGGTGCTTTTAACACATAAAATATTAGGGCAATAAAAAAGGTCACCGAAGTGACCTTTTTTTAGTCATCAGCGTTGAATTACGCAGACTTAACCGCTTCAAGTAAAGCAGCTTGACGTGCTTTCAATGCAGCAGGTAAGCGCTCACCAAGTTTGTTGAATAACTCAGTGTGGCTTTCTAACTCTTTGATCCATTGTTCTTTGTCTTGCGCTGTTACAGTTTCAAATTGCTCTTTAGAGAAATCTAAACCAGTCCAGTTCAATTGCTCATACTTTGGAACGAAACCAATTGGAGTTTCAACAGCTTCTGCACGACCTTCGCAACGATCAATGATCCACTCAAGCACACGCATGTTTTGACCAAAACCAGGCCATACGAAGTTGCCTTCTGCATCACGACGGAACCAGTTTACATTGTAGATACCTGGTAATTTGTTGCCTGCAGCTTTTGCTTTCTCGCCAACTTGCTCACCCATCTCTAACCAGTGAGAGAAGTAGTCTGCCATGTTGTAACCAGCAAACGGAAGCATTGCAAATGGGTCACGGCGTACAATACCTTGTTGACCAACGGCTGCTGCAGTCGTTTCAGAACCCATAGTTGCAGCTTTATATACGCCATCTACCCAGTCAAATGCTTCTGAAATTAGAGGCACTGTGTCTGCACGACGACCACCGAAGATGAACGCTGAAATTGGAACACCTGCTGGATTTTCCCAGTCAGCATCGATAGAAGGGCATTGACCTGCTGCAACAGTGAAGCGCGCATTTGGATGAGCTGCTTTTTCTGCGCCAGTGTGTGGTTGACCTTTCCAGTTGGTTAGGTTTGCAGGAACTTCTTTAGATAGACCTTCCCACCATACTTCGCCGTTGTCAGTCACAGCAACGTTGGTATAAATCACGTCTTTGTGCAGAGTTGCCATACAGTTCGGGTTAGTCTTGGTGTTTGTACCAGGAGCAACACCGAAGAAACCAGCTTCTGGGTTAATTGCATATAAGCGACCATCTTCACCTGGTTTGATCCAAGCAATATCGTCACCTACAGTTTCAATTTTCCAGCCTTCGTAACCTGCAGGTGGAATTAACATCGCAAAGTTGGTTTTACCACATGCAGAAGGGAATGCTGCTGCGATGTAGTGTTTTTCGCCTTGTGGGTTGGTCACGCCTAAAATTAGCATGTGTTCTGCTAACCAGCCTTGTTCACGACCCATTGCAGAAGCAATACGAAGCGCTAAGCATTTTTTACCCAATAATGCGTTACCGCCGTAACCAGAACCATACGACCAGATTTCACGAGTTTCTGGATAATGTACGATGTATTTTTCTTTGTTACATGGCCAAGCAACGTCTTTCTCGCCTTCAGCCAATGGTGCGCCCACAGTGTGTACGCAAGGAACAAATTCGCCATCTGTGCCCAATACGTCATAAACAGCTTTACCCATACGAGCCATTTTAGACATGCTGACAGCAACATAAGGAGAGTCAGTTAATTCAATACCGATGTGCGCAATGTGGCTACCTAATGGGCCCATAGAGAATGGAACCACATACATGGTACGACCAGCCATTGAGCCGTCGAATAAACCGTTTAATTTAGCGCGCATTTCAGCTGGCGCTTCCCAGTTGTTTGTCGCACCAGCATCTTCTTTGTTTTCAGAGCAGATGTAAGTACGGTCTTCAACACGAGCAACGTCAGAAGGATCAGAATTTGCAAGGTACGAACCAGGGTGTTTTTCTTGGTTTAATGCTTGCATGGTGCCGTTAGCGATCATCAAGTCGATTAGACGTTGATATTCTTCTGCGCTACCGTCACACCATTCAATTTTTGCTGGTTTCGTTAACTTTGCAATTTCTTCAACCCATGCAATAAGCTTAGGGTGACGAACGAATTCTGGTGCGTTCACTTGGGTCATGGTGAGGCCTATCTTAAATGTGTACAAGTCGTGTACAAAGTACAATCTGAACGATGGGGTACATGGTTCAGATGAAATATGAAAAAAAAGTGGCTGTATTAAAGCACAAAAACATAAAAAAAATAAGACATAGGCTTGATTTAGCTTTATGTGAAAAATACCCATATAAATAATGAATAACATATATGAAACATGGGCTTACAACTTTTTTGTGTTCTATTTATCATTATTTAAAAAAAATATGGGCATTATTTATTTTAATTATTTTTAATTAAAACATATATTTATAGCTTAAATTTTATAAAGAATGATTATTGATTTAATGAATGGTCATCATTCGATTTTTACATAAAGCTGCTTTTCATTCTGCATCAATTGGTCGAAATTAGAGCAAAAGCTTTAAAATGATTGAAGAAAATGTCGACAACATTACAGCCTTTATCGCTTATTTATAATCAAAAATCTGGATTTCATGCCACACAGCAAGAAGGTGTCTATGAAGAACTGTTGCATGTTTTGTCACAGCATGGTTTTGAAATCCAATTGTTTGAAATGGGTGAAATCGCCAATTTTGATCAACTGATGCAACAGGTGTTAGCACGGCATCAAGCAGCGCAGTTAAGCGGTGTTGTGGTTGCAGCGGGTGGAGATGGTACTTTAAATGCGGTTGCTGCAAAGTTAAAAGGGACATCTATCCCCATGGGTATTTTGCCTTTGGGCACGTTTAATTATGTGGCGCGCTTACTGAATATTCCGCTAGATTTAATTGAAGCAGCGCATGTCATCGCAACTGGCAGTACGCGTGCTGTGCATGTGGCACAAATCAATCAACACATCTATTTAAATAATGCCAGTTTGGGTTTATACCCTTTATTTATTCAAAAACGTGAGCGTTATAACCGTTATTTAGGACGCTTTCCTTTACATGCCTATACCTCGGCTTTAGATGTACTGCTGCGTGACCGTAAAGAATTAAAATTAGAAATAGAGGTCGATACAAAGCGCTATCCGCTGAAAACGCCGCTCATTTTCTTTGGGAATAATCAATTACAACTGTCTGAAATGAATTTACGTATTGCCAAAGCTGCTGCAGCAGGCAAAGTCGCAGGTGTTGCAGTGGCAAAGTCCGATAAATTGACTTTATTTAAAATTCTGTGGCAATTAATTCAGGGGAAGGCTGAGCAAGCCAATGATATGTACAGTTTTGCAGCAGAGCAGGTGGTCATTCATAGTAAACGCCAACAACTGACCGTGGCGCTTGATGGAGAAATTGTCAAAATGCGCCCACCACTGCGTATTTTTGTATTGAAAAATGCATTGAAGATTAAGGTGCCGCATGCTGCTGCATCTGTCTGATTTGCACTTTGGCACTGAAAATGTGGCTTGTATGCAGGCGGTACAACAACTGTGTGCAAGTATGCGACCGGAAGCGGTTGTGGTCAGTGGTGATTTAACCCAACGTGCACGCTATGCACAGTTTTATGCTTGTAAGCATTTTTTAGACAGTTTGAATTTACCGTATTTGGTTGTGCCAGGAAATCACGATATTCCGCTATATCATCTTTGGAATCGTTTTTTTAGTCCGTTTGCGCGGTATCAGTTGTTTTTTGGGCGCATGGAAAGTGTGTTGGAAACGCAACATTTTTATCTGATAGGCGTAAATAGTATTCGACGCCGTTTTCATACTCGCGGGCATATTTCTTTAAGTCAAATTCAGGAAGTTGAAGCTTTGCTACAAGTTGCGCCAAGTAATAAGTTTAAAATTTTGGTGGCGCATCAACCATTTTATACACCACCAGATGATCGCCACAGCATTAAAGATTGCCCAGTGTTGGGGCGAATTGCCTTAGAGCAGTGGAGTAAAAATGGTTTATATGCCTTGCTGCATGGGCATTTACATCAACCCGCAGTATATGACTTAAATCAAATTTATGCCTTAGGCGCAGCGCATCCTGTGCTGGATATTCATGCGGGTACTGCAATTTCATATCGTTTGCATCAAGGTATGCCGAATAGCTTAAATGTATTGTATAACAATGGTGATGTGCAGCATTACATTTTTGATGCTGAAAAAAAGCAATTTGTGTTGTGGCAACAAAATGCAGAATAAATCACCGATCTAGCCAACTTGTCTAAAAAAACAACAAAAATTGAAAAATTTTTAGCTTTTCCCCTTGAAGCGTTTTTTTCCATCCCCACAACTGTGTCATCTAAAATTTATTTTGATGATGACCAAAGGAATAATTAAGTCGTCATCAGGAATCTATACATTGACTTAGTCTAATGGAGTTATTTATGAGCAACATTCGTCCATTACATGACCGCGTAGTTATTCGTCGTGTTGAAGAAGAAACAAAAACAGCTGGCGGTATCTTGCTTCCAGGTTCTGCTGCAGAAAAACCAGCCCAAGGTGAAGTGATTGCAGTAGGTAATGGTCAAATTACAGACAATGGCGTACGCGCTTTAGACGTAAAAGTGGGCGACAAAGTCTTGTTTGGTACTTATGCAGGCACCACAGTTAAAGTAGACGGTGAAGAACTTCTAATTATGAAAGAGTCTGATATTTTAGCGGTACTTGAAGGCTAAGTTCAGAACTCATATTCAAAGCAAATTTGAACATTATTTAAAAATATTTGGAGTTAAACATGTCAGCTAAAGACGTAAAATTTGGTGATTCAGCTCGCACAAAAATGATCGCAGGTGTAAACGTACTTGCAGACGCAGTTAAAGTAACTTTAGGCCCTAAAGGTCGTAACGTAGTGATTGACCGTTCTTTCGGTGCACCGCACATCACTAAAGATGGTGTATCTGTTGCGAAAGAAATCACCTTGAAAGACAAGTTCGAGAACATGGGTGCTCAGCTTGTACGTGAAGTGTCTAGCAAAACCAATGATATCGCAGGTGACGGTACGACCACTGCAACAGTACTTGCACAAGCCATTTTAAATGAAGGCATCAAATCTGTAACTGCGGGCATGAACCCAATGGATTTGAAACGTGGTATCGACCTTGCTGTAAAGGCAGTCGTTGCAGACATTAGAGCAACGGCTAAACCTGCTTCTGACACGAAAGCGATTGAGCAAGTAGGTTCTATTTCTGCAAACTCGGACACGACTGTGGGCAAGTTAATTGCAGAAGCAATGGAACGCGTTGGTAAAGAAGGCGTAATCACTGTTGAAGAAGGTTCAGGCTTTGAAGACGCGCTTGACGTTGTCGAAGGTATGCAGTTTGACCGCGGTTATATCTCGCCATACTTCGCGAACAAACAAGATACTTTGACTGCAGAACTTGAAAACCCGTTCATTCTTCTTGTTGATAAAAAAATCAGCAACATTCGTGAACTGATTACTGTCCTAGAAGCGGTTGCAAAAACAGGTAAGCCTCTTCTGATCATCGCTGAAGATGTTGAAGGCGAAGCGCTGGCAACGCTTGTTGTGAACAACATGCGTGGCATCATCAAAGTATGTGCGGTGAAAGCGCCTGGTTTTGGTGATCGTCGTAAAGCAATGCTTCAAGATATTGCAATCTTGACAGGCGGTACGGTTATTTCTGAAGAAATTGGTATGTCTTTGGAGCAAACATCACTAGAGCATTTGGGTAGCGCGCACAAAGTTACAGTCTCTAAAGAAAACACCGTGATTGTGGATGGTGCTGGTGATGCAAATCAGATTTCTGAGCGTGTTCAGCAAATCCGTGCGCAAATCGAAGAATCTACTTCAGAATACGACAAAGAAAAACTTCAAGAACGCGTTGCTAAATTAGCAGGCGGTGTTGCAGTCATCAAAATTGGTGCTGCAACTGAAGTTGAAATGAAAGAGAAGAAAGACCGTGTGGATGATGCGCTTCACGCAACTCGCGCTGCGGTTGAAGAAGGTGTTGTTGCAGGTGGTGGTGTTGCACTGGTGCGTGCTGCATCTGCACTTGATGGTCTGACTGGTGCTAACGATGACCAAAACGTAGGTATCAACATTCTTCGTCGTGCAATCGAAGCTCCGCTTCGTCAAATCGTAGCCAATGCTGGTGATGAGCCATCTGTAGTAATCAATGCTGTGAAGAACGGTGAAGGTAACTATGGTTATAACGCTGCGACTGGTGAATATGGCGACATGTTGGAAATGGGTATTCTTGACCCTGCAAAAGTAACTCGTTCTGCACTTGAGCATGCAGCGTCTGTTGCTGGCCTGATGTTAACAACAGAATGTATGATTACTGAAATTCCAGAAGACAAGCCAGCAATGCCAGATATGGGTGGCATGGGTGGTATGGGCGGAATGATGTAATCTGCTTATCCTGTTGGTAGTTCTTTGTAATTTATAGATTTATTTATTGTATTTTTATAAATTACTCACATTGTTACTCACAAAATATTTTGTTGTAAAAAAAGGTCGCTATTTTTAGCGACCTTTTTTATTTTATTGCTCTTAAAGGGTATCAATATACATTTCCGTGCTGTTTCTGTTGGTGCTATTTAACAGGTGAATGGCAACATGATCGAAAAAAAGCGATAAAAATAAAGAAGCATGGACGACTTTCAGTAAGTTTATTTCGCTACGGTTTGGACTATGTTCAAATGGCTATTCTACGTTTGATTGGTTTTGGAAAAAAAGAAGAATTTAAGAAAGTGCTAGCAATTTTAAGAAAGAAAAAGCCTGATAGGACAAGGGCCCTATGAAATTTGTCGTGTACAGAGATAAATTCCAATCCATATGATTATTGTTGGACTGCGTATTTGACTTTCGGGGAATATTGGCTTTTGTATTCGTCGCGCTTATTTGCTCTCGTAGTGGTTCAGAATCATAACCCTTATCTGCACATAAGACATCAGTTTCTTCCAAATCTAATTTTTCAACTAGCTCAGGCGCAACTTTAACATCATGTGTTGTTCCATTCGTGATGATAATTTCAATTGGATTACCATAAGAATCAACGGCTAAATGTATTTTTGAACTATTCCCACCAATGCTTTTTGAGATAGCTTGATCTTTTAATCAAGCAGAGTGTATGTGCTCTGATATGAGAACCATCAATAAAAATCCACGCTTTATCTGTATGTTTACTGATTAATTTAAATATCTTCATCAGCTTATTGTGTTTAGACCAACGACTATATTTTTTGAATATCGAATTTGGATTGCCAAAATCTGGTGGTAAATCTCGCTATGGGCAACCTGTTCTAATTCGATAAAGAATAGCTTCAATAAAATTTCGAAGATTTCGTATGAGATAAATATCAAAATTACGCATGAGGAGCATCGCTCCGCAAGATTCTAACTTTGACCAGTGTTGATCATTCAGCATTGTGCGAGGCATAGCGAGTAGTGAATTTGGTTTGGAGATTGAATTTTACTTACTCGCTATTTTTTATACAGCAAATGTCAACAGACCCTAATTAACCTTAGCATTTTTAAATCAATTTTTGATTGATAAAGTTATTGGTTATTAAAATATTATTCTATTAAAAATTTATTTGTTTCAATATGTTAGTTGGTTGTAAGAACATATTTTCTTTTTATTTCAAATAAATCTGTATTTTTAATCAAATTTTAATTGATAAAATTTTAAAGTAAAATTACAATCGGCAACATAGGGGTGTCTAGATTGTTTGTTCTATATCAGTTTTGTATGAAACGAGTAAGTGATCTAGGCCAATAACTCAAGCGATACGACAGCTCTCTGGGCTTTACAATTCCAACTCTAGAACTGGAATGTAATTGCTTAGTGAGATTAAAAGTTTATGCTTCAAAAATAGGATGTATTTTAATGAAAAAATCTTTTCAATTATCAGCTCTGGCAGTTGCATTAGTTGCTGCAGGTAGTGTTCATGCTGTAACTATCAATAACATCAATGGGTTTGATATATCGTTTTTGGGGCCAGATACGTCTACAAGTCAATCTGTAGATTTAGGTAGCTCAAATTCTGGCTTTCAAAATATTGGGGTACCTTCACTTTTACAAACTGGTGTTGTAACTCGCTATGATTTATCCGCAACGCAAACAGTCTATGCAGTACAAGAAAACTCTACTTCTGCACCAGTGTATTATGAGAAAAACTCTCTTGGTGAATTTGTAAAAATTGCTGACCAAACTGCTGCTGCTAGTGATGTTGCAGGGCAACCTGCAAATGCTGCTGGTTTACTTGAAACAACAACTTCTAAGCAACAAAAATCTGAGACTATTAAGACTGTTTCTGATCAAAATGTTCAGTATGGAGAGAAAACAACTGAGCGTGAGGCTGTAACAGTAAGTAAAGGGCAGATGACAGATGGTGTAGCCCTTGTCGAAGATTTAAAAAATAGTACTATTCCAACATCTACTGAAACAGTTACTAAAGATCAATCAGTTACAACAGGCATTATTGATTCAACTGGTGGTGTAAATACTTATGGAACAGTTGCTAAATCTAAAGATACAGCTACTGATGGTACTGTAACAGCAGATAAAACTGCTACTTTAACTGCAAGTGGGATTGTTGCAAGCGATGTTGTTACGGGTAACTCAACAACAGTTACAGCTGAAGGTATTACTACAAGTCTTATTACTGGTAATGGTGCAAACGGCGCTTTGGTACTGCATGGTGGTACAAATTCGACTACACAAACTTTAGATGACAATGGCGTTAAATTTGTTACTACTGATGCAAGTGGTACTGTAACAGGTACAACTACGATTGCAGCAGACGGTACACTTACAGTTCAAGGTGTAAATGTTACTGGTGAGATTGCAACCAATGCAGCAAACATTGCAACCAACACTGCTGATATCGCTACAAACACAGGTAACATTGCAACCAATGCAGCGAATATTGCAACGAACACTGCTGATATCGCAACCAATGCAGCGAACATTGCAACAAATACAGCTGATATCGCAACCAATGCAGCAAACATTGCAACGAACACTGCTGATATAGCTACAAACAAAGCTGACATTGCAACCAATGCAGCGAATATTGCAACGAACACTGCTGATATCGCTACAAACAAAGCTGACATTGCAACCAATGCAGCGAATATTGCAACGAACACTGCTGATATCGCAACCAATGCAGCAAACATTGCAACTAGCACTGCTGATATCGCTACAAACAAAGCTGATATCGCTACGAACAAAGCTGACATTGCGATTAATGCAGCAGCGATTTCAAGTGAAGCAGCAACCCGTTTAGCAGCAGACAATGCAGCAACAACTGATCGTGCAGCGATTCGTAATGAAGCAGCAGCTGAGACAGTACGTGTAAACAAAGCAATTGTTGATGGTGATGCAGCAACGTTAACTTCTGCAAAAGGTTATACAGACACTACAGCAACGACTTTACGTAGTGAAGCTGCAGCTGAAACAGTACGTGTAAACAAAGCAATTGTTGATGGTGATGCAGCAACGTTAACTTCTGCAAATGGTTACACTGATGCTAAAGCGGCAGCGACTTTGGTATCAGCTAATGCTTATACTGATGGTCGTGCAAATCAATTAAATACTCGTATTGATGATGTGCAAAAAACTGCTTACCGTGGTATTGCAATTGCGTTAGCTGCACAACAAGCTGTACCTAACATTGCTCCAGGTCAAGTTGCTGTATTTGGTGGTGTAGGTCATTATGAAGGTGAAACTGCTGGTTCTATCGGTGTAGTAACATCTTTTACTGATCGTATCTCTGCAAGTGGTGCAGTTGGTTTCGCTGGTGGTAATGAGTTTGGTGGTCGTGTAGGTGTTTCATATGTGTTTGGCGGTAAATAATTTACCTTTAACATAGTTGAAATAAAATCCCCGCAATTGCGGGGATTTTTTTATGCGGTACAATAAAACTATACTTTCGCAAGAAGTCTATTAAATTTGCGGACAATAGCTTTTAACTTAGACCAGTGTTGATCATTCAACATTGTACGAGGCATGGCGAGTAGTGAATTTAGTTTGGCGATTGAATTTTACTATCTCGCTATTTTTTTTACAGCAAATGTCAACAGACCTTAAGAGTATGATGAGCTTTTGTATTAAATTGGTAGTGCTTAATGATTAAGCTGAGGGCGATATGAAAGAACAAGAACACCAGATCATTGGGTTAATTTATGATGCCGCGATGGATACGCGTTTATGGCCGCAAGTAATTGAAAAAATTGTTCAATATACAGACAGTAAAACCGCCATTTTTACTGCCTTAGATCAATTTAGTCCAAGTTACGATTTTTTATTTAGTCACAATATTCCAGATGAAGCTTTGCATGCCTATCGTGATGAGCGGATTCGCGTGATTGACATGCAGTTACACAGAGTATTGTGGGAAAATTTAGGTGTGGGGCAAGTAGCGAGCTCGGATTTATCGCATTATGGGGAAAACCCTGAAAGTGATGAATATATCTTTTATGAACGGTGTTTGAATCCGACGGGAATTAGTTATATCTCGGCTGTTTTGCTCGATCAGGGTTCACATCGTTGGGCGGTTTTGGGACTACACCGTGCGCCAGATGTAGCGCCGTATCAACAAAAAGAGTTGGATTTTTTAAAGCATTTGGGTGTGCATTTACGCCGTGCTTTACAAATCCATCGTCAGTTTAGTTTGGTTAAACAAGAAAATTTAAGTTTGTATAGCGTGCTCGATCATTTAAAAACAGGTGTGATTTTGCTTGATCATCAGTTGAGTTTGACTTATTCAAACCCTTTAGCTCAAAGCATGCTGGAACACGATTCATGTTTAGGTTTGGACTTGTATAATTGTTTAAAAACAAATGCTTATGATCAAAATCGTTTAGATCAATTATTGAACTCAGCCTTATTGGGACAGTCGGCATTAAACGCAGATGTAGGCGGTGTATTGTCTTTGTCAGATGCGAAAGGAAAACAATTAATGCTGACTATCGTACCTTGTTCTAAATTAAAAAATATGCAGCATCAAAATGCAGGACAACATCAAATTGCGGTATTTCTGACCGATAAGCATCAGCACTATGCCTTGTCAAAAGCCTATTTGCAGCAAGCTTATCAATTGTCTAAACGTGAGTTTGAGCTGTGTGAGTTGTTGATGAATGGTTGTAAGTTAGAAGAAATTGCGGAACATTGTGGAGTTACGCTCAGTTCGGTGCGCACTTATTTTAAAAATATTTATGAAAAAACCCAATGCAAATCGCAAATTGAACTTATGCATTTATTAATGGGTTGTACCATTCATTTTGAGCATATTGGTTAAAGCTGCCTAAGTCTAGCTTAGACAGCTTATAAGAGTTTTTAGTTACTGCGTTGTAGGGTAACAGAGGGTTCGCCTTCTGAGCCTATGGTCAGACTTGTGCCTGAAATAGTATAGTTTACAATTGATTTGGAATCGTCAAAGCTATCATGGAATCCACCACATTCGTTGGTGTCATAAAAAACTTCGGTAGGTGTGAGTGTATTCGCAGTAATGGATAACTTGCCATATTCAATTCCAGCCCAACCGCAATCTTCACCACCTTCTCCATCTAGGAAGAAGTAGTAGTTATTGTCAAAGAAGGCAAAGAGTTGAGTTTCTGAGAACTTCCAAGTACCGACTAGACCTGATGATTGTTTTACTTTAGTTAAAATATAGGTGCTATTACTTCCTACATCAGTCAGCACTAGATCTGTGCCATTATAACTTAAGCGGTAATGATCATCATTGTCAGGATGTGAAAGTCCGTAGTCACCGTTTGTATCTATGGAAATTACAGGGTTCAGCGCTGAGGTTAAAGCATTCCAATTTAATTGTCCGATTTCAATACCAGGCTTCCCTGTTTCATCTTCTACATCTGCTTCGCCCAGAACATAACGTCCATCTGCTAAAATATGTAATAAAACAGCAGATGCATTGGTACGTCCAATTTCCCAAGTTCCAGCAATATCTTTATAAAAGGTGGTTTGGAAGTTTTCTGCAGCTTTTTGTGGTGTCACGAGTTGAGCTTCAGTGAGGGGTGTTTTGCTAAGCACTTCAGTTGTGAAATCGGTGCTATTTTGTTCAAAAGTTAGATTTACAGTATTGAAGGCTGCTTGAGTCTCTGCACTAATCTCAATCCCATTACTATGGTCGCCATCGGCATCTAAAGATTGTAGCAATACCATTAAGTTGGTACGGGCATTTTCACTTTCAGCTAAATCTAGTGGGGTAATACGTGCTTTAGCTTCAATGGCTTCACCAAGTTGCACATCACCAATAAAGAAGCGAACAGTATCGCCCTCCGCATATTCAAACTCACCTTTATCATTGGTGATACCTTCAATACTTTCACCTGAACTCGAAGCTCTGAGATATTTAACCCCAGCTACAGGTCCATCGGTTAGTATCCCAGTTTTTAGGGAGCTTGAAGGTGGGGGAGCAGAACTACCAGAATCATTGTCTGAACCGCCACATGCACTCAGTAAGCCTGCTAAAGTTAAGCATAATAAGGTTTTTTTCATCACGAATTCCTTGTTATTCAAATTGTCATATCTGCAGTATAGAAATTAGATGAGTTTAGGAGCTATCCCAAAATTGGGAGGGTAAACACAAAAATCTGTGAGAAAAAATGAAGAAAAAACAATATTTTTGTGAAAAAGTATAATTTTTTGATTTTCAGTCACGGAAGATCCACTCGCCTATGTTAATTTGAAGAAAAATATTGCGTGTTTAAGCCCAATCGCCACCAGAAAGTGATCTTGTTCTATGCTGTCAAAAATTTTTATTGAACGTCCAATTTTTGCAGGTGTGCTCGCTATTATGGTGATGGCACTCGGGATTTTTTCAGTACTGAATCTGCCTGTAGAACGTTATCCAGATATTGCGCCGCCTCGTATCACCGTCAGCGCAACCTATACAGGTGCTTCGGCTGAAACCGTAGAAGAAAGTGTGACTCAAATTTTAGAACAACAAATCAAAGGTTTGGATCATCTGCTGTATTTTAGTTCTAGCAGTGATTCTTCAGGACGAAGTCGAATCAGCATTAGCTTTGAAAATGGTACCGACCCCGATACCGCACAAGTCCAGGTACAAAATGTGATTAATGGTGCAATTAACCGCTTACCTGAAGATGTGCAGCGTCAGGGGGTGAATATCTTTAAATCATTGGGCGATACGCATATGGTGATTGGGCTGTACGATGCCACAGGCAAAAGCAGCAATATTGCCTTGTCTGACTATATGATGGGTCATTTAGAGCAAGAGCTGGCACGCATTGAAGGTGTGGGTGAGGTCGATGTTTTTGGTGCACAATATGCGATGCGGATTTGGCTGAATCCATTAAAGTTAAAACAATATGCACTCATGCCAAGTGATGTACGTGCTGCAGTATTGGCACAAAATACCCAAGTCGCGGCAGGGGCAATTGGTGAATTACCCACAGCACAAGAACAATATCTCAATGCCAAAGTCACCTCAGGTTCACGCTTAAAAACGGTAGAAGAATTTGAAAATATTATTTTAAAAGCAGATCAGGCTGGCAGCTTTGTTTATTTAAAAGATGTGGCACGTATAGAACTCGGTGCAGAAAATTATCAAAACTTTAATACCATTAATGGTTTTCCATCGGCAGGGATGGGGATTTCTTTATCGTCTGGTGCCAATGCGTTACAAACTTCAGCCTTAATTCAAAAACAAATTGAGCATTTAAAACAACAATTGCCCGAAGGTTACCAAATTGTCTATCCACGAGATAACACGCCTTTCGTGCAGGAATCAATTAATGAAGTGGTGAAAACTTTAATTGAAGCGGTGATTTTAGTTGTCATCGTGATGTTCTTGTTTTTACAAAACTGGCGCGCGACGCTCATTCCTACCGTAACCGTGCCTGTGGTGATTTTAGGCACTATGGCCGTGTTGCAACTCTTTGGCCTAAGTATTAACACGCTGACCTTATTCGCTTTGGTTTTAGCGATTGGTTTGTTGGTGGATGATGCGATTGTCGTGGTCGAAAACGTCGAGCGTTTAATGCACGAACAGCAGCTCTCGGCTAAACAGGCATCTATCGCATCTATGCAGGAAATTAGCGGTGCTTTGGTCGGCATTACCTTAGTTTTGACCGCAGTATTTATTCCTATGGCATTTTTTGGTGGTTCGGCTGGGGTGATTTATCGCCAGTTTTCCATCACCTTAGTCACTGCGATGGTGCTGTCTTTAGGTGTGGCCTTAATTTTAACGCCTGCCTTGTGTGCCTTGATTTTAAAACCCAATCCACAACCAGCCCAATGGGCCATCTGGTTTAATCAAAAACTGGAACGCTTAAAACAACACTATCTCAAATTATCAGGCTGGACGATTCAGCATAAAGCGGTGTGTCTGGTTATTTTTGCAGGTTTATTGACGGTGTTTGCCTTGTTTTACCGTGCCTTACCTACCAGTTTTATCCCGAATGAAGATCAGGGCATGTTGTCGGTGCAATTTAAATTACAGGAAGGTGCGCCGTTGTCTAAAAGTCGTGAAGTGGGCGAAAGCATACGTGAATACTTTATGCAGCATGAAGCCCACAATGTTGATTTGGTGATGATTCGTTATGGACGTAATTTTTCGGGAACAGGGCAGAATTTAGGGCAGGGTTTTATTGCGCTAAAACATTGGGATGAGCGTCAAGGGCAACAGCATACCGCACAAGCTATTCGTGAACGTGCCATGCAGCATTTTCGACAGTATCCCAATGCACAAATTACCATTGGCATGCCCGCAGCAGTTCGTGGTTTGGGGCAAACCGATGGCTTAGAGTTCTGGATGCGCGATGTGAATGGTACAGGACGCGATTTTTTAATTCAGCAATTTCAAAATTTACAGCAGCAAGCCGCTCAATATCAAAGCTTTAAAAATTTAGATCAACGTGCCAATCCTGAAAAAGCGGAGTTAAACGTCACGATTGATCAGAAACAGGCGATGGCAGCAGGTTTAAATCAAACGGCGATTAACAGCACTTTAGCGGCAGCTTGGGGCGGCAGTTATATCAACGATTTTATTGACCGTGGTCGAATTAAACGCGTAATTATGCAGGGTGATGCCGAATTTCGTGGTAAACCTGAAGATTTGAACCAATGGTCGGTACGTAGTCAACAAAATCAAATGGTACCTTTTAGCCAGTTTGCTCAACTCAGTTGGAGCGGTGGGCCAGAAGTCGTCAATCGTTTTATGGGTTATAGCGCTTTGCAAATGGAAGCCGATACTGCTGAAGGATATAGCTCGGGGCAGGCGATGCGTGATTTAGAACAGATGGTGGCACAGCAGCAGGGCATTGACTTGGCATGGAGTGGGTTGTCTTTTGAAGAAAATCAGTCTAGCAATCAGGCTTTGTTACTGTATTTGGTTTCCATCGGGTTTATTTTCTTGTGCCTTGCGGCCTTGTATGAAAGTTGGAGTATTCCAACAGCGGTCATGAGTGCCATTCCTTTAGGGATTGGTGGAAATATTATTTTCAGCTATTTGGCAGGTTTCCCGAACGATATTTATTTCCAAATTGCCTTGCTCACCACCATTGGTTTGTCATGTAAAAATGCCATCTTAATTGTGGAGTTTGCTTCGGCTGCGCAGCAACAAGGCAAACAGGTGATTCAAGCCGCTTTAGAAGGTGCAAGCTTACGGCTCAGACCTATTTTAATGACCTCATTGGCATTTGGTGCAGGTATTTTGCCGCTAGTATTTGCCTTTGGTGCAGGTGCAGCAAGCCGTCAGGAAATTGGGGTGAGTGTTTTAGGTGGAGTTATTTTTGGCACAATTTTAGTGCTTGTTTTTATTCCGTTTATGTACGTGCTGATTCGTTCTATATTTCAAGTGAATCGTTCATCACCCATAAACTAAAGATGTTTTTTATTAGGCACTTAGCAAAATTATAGGCTATGATATGAAACGCTAAAAATCTTGCATAAATCTACAGATTTTCGGTTTTTTAAGGGTTGGTATGGGCCGAGACACTGCGCCCATTCTTCATTTTACGTTTTTGGAATGATGGAGTGGGTGAGAGCAATGACCAATCTGCACGCTGAACAGTTAGAACAAGCCTTACAATTGCATCAGCCAAGCACAGTACACAGCCTGATCGACAGTATCAATCCTGCCGATTTAGCCGACTTAATGCAGTATTTAAGCCTGAAAGCACAGCTGAGTTTAATTGAACAAATTGACAGTGCTGCCTTGGTGATGGAATTTTTACCACTGCATTCACAACTTCAAATTGCCGAAGCGATTGCACCGCAGCAATTGGTCAAACTGATTTCAGCCATGCATTCAGATGACCGCACCGACTTATTTAAGTTACTTTCTCCGCATTTACAGCGTTTTGTCAGCTTACACATTACGGAAGAAAAACGCGCACAGATTCAGACTTTAGCGCGCTATCCTGAAGAATCTGCGGGCGCGATTATGAGTTCGGATTTCGTGGTGCTCTCGCCAGAACTGAACATGCAGCAAGCTATAGATGAATTGCGCAGAATGACCACAGATCGGGAAACTTTGTACCTGATTTATATTGTCGATGAACTAATGAAACTATTGGGGGTTATTTCTTTAAGGGAAATTATTCAAAACCCGCCTGAACAAAAAATTAAAAATGTGATGTGCACCGATTTGGTCACAGGTTTGGTGACTGAAGATCAGGAAAGTATCGCGCAAAAACTCAGCCATTATGATTTTTTGGCCTTACCGATTGTAGATGATGCACAGCATTTACTGGGGATTGTCACCTATGATGATGCGATGGACGTGGTACAGGCAGAAACTACAGAAGACTTTTTAAAATCCAGTGCGGTAGCGTCTTCACCTGGCATGAGTATAAAAACTGCGCCAATTTTATTTTTATATCGCAAACGTGTGTTTTGGTTGGTGATTTTGGTATTTGGCAGTTTATTGTCTGGAATTGGTATTGCGCATTATGAAGACATTATTGCAGCACATATTGTACTGGTTTTTTTCTTGCCGCTTTTGGTCGGTAGTGGTGGTAATGCGGGTTCTCAGTCTGCGACCTTAATGGTACGGGCACTGGCTACAGGTGATGTGCAATTTAAAGATTGGCTGCATTTACTCGGACGTGAAAGTTTGGTGGCGCTATGTTTGGGTGGAACGATGGCTTTTGCGGTTTCAATTTTAGGCTATTACCGTGGCGATATGATGGTGTCTGTGGTATTGGCACTGAGTATGCTGGGCATTGTGCTGATGGGTTGTTTAATTGGCATGAGTCTACCTTTTATTTTGCATCGCCTGAAACTAGACCCTGCCAGCGCCTCTGCACCTTTGGTGACTTCGATTTGTGATGCAACGGGTGTGGTGGTGTACTTATTTATTGCTTCACAGTTGTTACTTTAAACGCTGTCGGTGATGATGACTCATTCAACACCTCATCTTAAAACTTTTTGCATTGATCAAAATTCTGTTTATAAAATCATAACAGACCTGAGTAAAAAACTGCTTTATTCTCAATTAGATTGCATTTACCCAACGATACGTTTTCTATGCCAGAACCAGCATCTTCAAAAAAACTTAGCCAGCAAGAGGTGATTCGCTTAGAGCGCGATTTAGCCAAGTTTGCCAATATGATGGATTCTGTGGTGCGTATTCCATTTACCAAGCAGGGTGTGGGGGCAGATGCCGCATTAGGCACTGTACCTGTCGCGGGGGATGTCGCAGGTTTTGCACTGACCTGTTATGCGATTTATAAAGCCAAACAAATTGGTGTACCGCAAACTAAACTCACGCCAGTGATTAAACTTGCTGTGGTGGATGCAGTAGTTGGTTTTGTGCCAATTGTCGGCACAGTATTTGATGTATTTATTCGCCCAAGCCGTAAAGCTTTAGATGTAGTGCATACGCATATCCGTGAAGAATATCAGATTCAGAGTGAACATCATGTGGTGCATCCGTTTTTACATGAGCGCCTGGAACGCAAACAACAGCAGTCGGCATTTTGGCGTAATCCAGTGGTGGCGTGGCTGTGGTTACATTTGCCTGATTTGCTTGGCGTGATTTTTCTTATTTTCTTTATTTGGGCGGTCTGGCTTGGTGCAAGTTGGTTGTGGCACTGGTCACAAAGTTTTGCCGTTTAAAACAGCCCGTTTAAAAAGTCCAAAACCATCTGGCAGATTCAATTTACAGACATGAAAAAAGCTTCCCTGAGGAAGCTTTTTGGTGTCGCTGTTAATGTGTTGCTATGCGTATTAAGGTAAATTTAATTGCTGTAAGGCCGCAACACGTTGTTCAATGCTTGGGTGAGTTTGGAATAACGCTGCCAAGCTAAAACCTTCTTCTTTACCTGCAGAAATCGCAAAAGCTTTCATTTCTTTTGGCATTGCATCTGGCATTTCAGATTCTGCTTGTAAGCGTAATAATGCAGAAATCATGGCTTGTTTACCTGCCAAACGTGCACCTGCTTCATCGGCACGGTATTCACGTTGACGCGAGAACCACATCACGATTGAAGAGGCCAAAATACCAAATACGATATCCAGTACAATGGTAATTGCAAAATAAGCCAAGCCTGGTGCTTCGCCATCTTCACGACCAAATACGTTACGGTCAATGAAGTCACCTGCAACACGGGCAAAGAACATGACGAATGCGTTGACCACACCTTGAATCAGTGCCAAGGTCACCATGTCACCATTGGCAACGTGACCAATTTCGTGTGCCAAAACTGCACGTAATTCATCTTTGTTCATACGCTCAAGCAGCCCTGTAGATACAGCCACTAAAGCATCGTTTTTATTCCAACCTGTTGCAAAAGCATTCGATTGGTAAGAAGGGAAAATACCCACTTCTGGCATTTTGATACCAGCACGCTGCGACAATTGCGCAACTTCATTTAATAACCACGCTTCAGCTTGGTTACGAGGGGCATTCGGGTCAATTAATTCAGTCCCAGTTGTTTTTTTCGCCATCCATTTAGACATGAATAGTGAAATTAAAGAGCCAACCATACCAAAGACAAAACAGATGACCAACAGGTTGCCTAGGTTTAAGCCACCCGCGCCATGGTAACTACCGACACCGAAGAGTGACAAAATTATGCCAGCTACAACCAGTACCGCGAGGTTGGTTAGCAAGAACAAACCAATCCGCATCATTGAGTAAATCCTCTTATATTAAAAATGTAATCTGATTTATTAATAAACCATGCCGTAAATATGCGGTGTATGTATTAAAAATTCAAGAAAAATAATAAAACTGTACTAAAAATATTTTGAGCTGATACTGCAATCGGCACTTCATTTGAGCTTGCGGCAACGCAAGCTCAAATGAAGTGCTGTAGCTTTTATTCTGAAATAAAAATACGTGCCGAAGCCGTGGCATTCCCTGTCGCGTAAGAACCTGCAGGTGCATCGGTAAAGCGACCATCGGCAGCCATAATAATTTGACGTTGTGGACGTTTGTTTGCCGCCACTTGATGATTACTGGCAGTGTAATTGTCTGACTGCGCAATCACTTGTGCATTTTGACTCTGAGTATTGCTATTGTTATTTGCCGTAATCGCATTGTTATTAGCACTTGCACTAACACCGTTGGCATACAGGTTGCTATAACGACTGGTCACACGACGTACATAGTCCTGAGTTTCACGAAAAGGTGGTACACCGCCGTATTTTGCAACATTGCCTTCGCCCGCGTTATAACCCGCCAAAGCTAAAGTGGTGTTGCCATTAAAGCGTTTGAGTAACCAAGCCAAGTATTTTGCACCCGCCATAATGTTTTCATGCGGGTCATAAGCGTTGCTGACATTAAAACGTCGTGCTGTCGCAGGCATGAGCTGCATTAGACCTTGTGCACCGACAGGCGAGCGGGCGTTGACATTAAAACCTGATTCGGTATGCATCACTGCTTTAATTAGACCTTCTGAAACACCGTGTTGTTGTGCTGCTTGCTGAATAATGTGGTCAAAGGCGTTTTTATTGCGGCTATAACTTGGCAATACCGACGCTTCGGAATTGCCCCAGTTGCGATAACTGTGAATATTGCTGTCTGGATAATAGGTGACTTTTACTTTTGTCAGTGAACGATCTGCACTTTTGCGGTTAGTCAGCAAGGTACTGCCATTGCTGTCCTTATACATATAAATTTGACCTGCGTGCGTTGTCGTTGCCAAAGGCATGATGCTGGCAGTCCCCAAAATATACAGTAAAAAGGCATTAATTTTATTGTTCATGCTGTGAATACACTAAAAGCTGTCCCCAAACAGTTAATAGGAGTTTAACAAAAATCTCACAGATGAAAAGGCTTTGTACAAATTCATTTACAGTAGTGTCGAAAAAAATCAAGCTTAATTGCTGACAGAGTAATCAAAAAAAATATTTATTTTTTTTAATTGGATCAGCTTGACACACTTAAGTGTATGATTTTAAATTAAAATAAAATCGATCAAAAAGTAATCAATTTAAAGAGAAGCCTTAGAATAACGGCAAGAGGCGTTGTCAAGTTGTTTTAAATCCACAAAGTTATCCACAGCTTTTGTGGAAAACTGTGGAAAAGTCCAAAAGATAAGCATCTTGGCGAAAAAGTGAACCTGAGGGTTCAAACTAGCCACAGAAAAAAACGATCTGCGCAGATAGAAATAAAGTGTGTAAACAGAAATGAACGCGCAGTCAGAAATTAAGTTCTTTGACGAAAAGGAAGATTGCGATGAAATTACATTCTTTTGATGCGATGTTGGTCTGAATCGGCTAAAATTGCGCGGTAATTTTTTTCATGGGTTAATCTCGTCTATGTTCTCACCCGTTGAGTCCGATCAAGGATTTAATTTCAAGCCAGAACTCCCAACCAGCTCTGCGTATTATCGTTTGTTGAAAAAGCTGCGTCGCCAAGTCGGGCATGCGATTCGTGACTTCAATATGATTGAAGATGGCGATAAAGTCATGGTGTGTATTTCTGGCGGGAAAGACAGTTATACCTTGCTGGACATTATGTTGCAGTTTAAACGTATTGCGCCAATCAACTTTGATGTGGTGGCAGTCAACCTAGACCAAAAGCAACCTGGTTTCCCTGAAGATATATTACCGCGTTATTTAGAAGAAAATAACATTCCGTATTATATTTTGGAAAAAGACACCTATAGCATCACCAAGCGTTTAACCCCTGAAGGAAAAACCTATTGTGCGGTATGTTCACGTTTGCGCCGTGGTTCGCTCTATGGCTTTGCACAGGAAATTGGTGCAACCAAAGTGGCGCTTGGGCATCACCGTGATGATATTTTGGCGACTTTTTTCTTGAACTTGTTCCATGGGGGGAGTTTAAAGGCGATGCCGCCAAAGCTACTTTCTTCAGACAAGAAAAATATGCTGATTCGTCCACTGGCTTATGTGGAAGAAAAAGACATCATCAAATATGCAGAAATGCGCAAATTTCCAATTATTCCGTGTAACTTGTGTGGTTCACAGGAAAACTTACAACGTGCGATTATTAACGACATGCTACGTGAGTGGGATAAAGCACATCCTAAGCGTTTACATAGTATTTTTGGTGCAATACAGAATGTATCGCCATCGCAGTTGGCAGACCGTGAATTGTTCGACTTTGAAGCGTTAGACAGCCAGCGCGTATTTGATTTTGCCGATCAGGCCGAACAAAACGCAGCAGAGCAAAACAAACGCATCAATATGGTCAATTTAGGCTACGCTGCAGACTAAGCGATAACAGCCTGTCAATCCCTGCAAAATGTAATCAACACCAAGCCAGAGCTTGGTGTTTTTTTATGAATTTGATTTATTTGAGAAAGTCGTCATTTCGACTAAAAATACAAAAACTGAACGTCCCGTACAAAATTTCTTAGCCTTTCACGAAAGGTTCATGCTATAACAATCAGCAAGCAAAACAGCTTAATAATGATGGTGTCTGGATAGACAACACACATGCACAAATATATTGAGGAAAAATCATGCCTGCTTTTTTAACTGATGATTGGTTTGCAACTGTAGAAAATTTAACGGCTCAAGCTGGTGATTTAAACCTACCTCCAGCACTTGCAAATCTGGCAATTAACTTAGTGGTGACTGATGCTGCAGGCAACACAGAATTGTCTTTAGATGGCGGTAAAATCCAAAAAGGTTTGGCGGACAACGCAAAAACAACATTAAATATGGATGCGGAAACTTTACGTAAAGTATTCCTAGAGTTTGACATGGCGGCTGCTATGCAAGCCTTTATGACAGGTAAAATCAAAGTACAGGGCGATATGTCACAATTAATGGCATTACAAACTGCAAAACCAAGCCAAGAACAAAAAGACTTATTTAAGAAGATTCTTGAGCAATCTGCTTAATTCAAGCGATTTACGCTGTAGCAGGCGAATTTCCCGCTATAGTACAAAAAAGCCTAGCTGAAGTATCAACTAGGCTTTTTTATGCACTGCAGCTTTAACAGCGCATTATTTATGTTTGAATTGCAGCTGATATACACTGCAACTCAATCACGCGAGGTAAATTTTAGATATTCACCAATTGCGGTGTGGTCTTAATATGCTCAAGGTAGGCGCGAATACGAGTCACATATTGCACTGCTTGACGATAACGACCGTTGCTCGCTTTGTTACGGTCTAAATACGCATATAGGTTAACCCAATTGTTCGGGTTTTTGCCTTGTGAGCGAATACGCTTCTGAATTTGACTGACTGCACCAGGACCCATGTTATAAGCGACTAGGGCATACCAGTTACGATCAGGAAATGGAATATGCTCATAACGGCTCAGCATTTGGTCATAATACTTAGCACCACCCTGAATACTTTGTGCAGGATCGGTACGGTTGCTTACGCCCATCGCTTTGGCTGTATTATTGGTCAGCATCATAATACCGCGCACACCTGTTGGCGAAACCGAGTTGGGTTTGAGGTAAGATTCCTGATAACCAATTGCCGCCAAAAGATGCCAGTCTAAATCGTACTGCGTGGCAGTCTTTTTAAAGTTGGCCTTATATAAAGGTAAACGATTACGCAAATCCCGCTGGATCACATCCCACGATTCTTGTTTGACCACATTACGATTATAAAATGAAGCCAATTGGGTAATTGAGCCGTTTTGCTTGCCACGACAAACAAAGTTGCTTGCGGTTTGGCTAAGTGGATCATCTGCGTGTTTAAACACCCAGTTCAGCTCACTATTTAAACCATTACGCTTTAAAGTATTTAAATCGCCACAACTGGCAGAAAATGCCGTGAGTTGCTGCTTTTCGATGCTTTGGATACTCGACGTGGTCATGGCAAAGTTCGCTTTACCAGAAGACACCCATTTTAAAGCGGTCGCATTGTCGCTTACCGTTTTAAATTCGAGTTTCACATTCATGCTGTCGGCATAGTTACGCACAAGGTCATAACCAAAGCCATGTAAATGTTGTCCATCTTTAAACACTGTGGTTGGATTTTCCACAGACACAACGGTCAATTTGTTCTGATTGACGACGCTGTCAAATTGATGAACGGCTTTGCCTGCGTTAATACTGTGGAATGGGAGAAGAACAGTACTGAAAGCGAGGACTTTGAATGGGAGGCGATTAAAAAATGAGTGAAGGCTAAGCCTAGACCCAGACGTTGAACTACTGTGCATGTTGGCTCCGCTACAAGTAATTTATGCCCTAAAAAGCAAAGGCAACACACCTTAAACTTTTTCAAGTTTGATAAATTCAATAAGGGTTGGGCAGTCATGACGTCATTCAAAATGACTTGGGATTAAAGGGAAAATGTGTAAAATTTATACACAGGTTAAAAAGTGATCAAAACTAAAAGATGTGCGAATAATAAAGATGAAAATTTTGGATGTCAAATTTTGTACATAAATTTTTTGAAAAATGTAACATAAGATATTCATTTCATTGAGAAATAAATTTTATAAATTTTTATTGTGTATAAAAATGCAATAAAATATAGGATTGATGTTAACCAAATGTAAAAAACCGGCTGCAAAAACACCATGAAATCTAACTTAATTACACGTTCTGGACACGATAAACTCGTGGCAGAATTACAGCATTTGTGGCATGAAGAACGCCCTGAAATCACCAAAAAAGTAAACTGGGCGGCAAGCCTCGGCGATCGCTCTGAAAACGCAGATTACCAATATAACAAACAGCTTTTGCGTAAAATTGACCGTCGGGTACGTTATTTGGGCAAGCGTTTAGAAGAGCTGCGTATTGTCGATTTTGCACCAGAACAAGAGGGTAAAGTATATTTTGGCGCATGGGTCGAAATTGAAAATGAACAAGGCGAGCAAAAGACCTTGAGAATTGTGGGCGTGGATGAAATTTATGATCATCATCCACAACATATTTCGATTGATTCACCTATGGCTAGAGCTTTGTTGTCTAAACAGGTAGATGATGAGGTGGAAGTGCAGACGCCGTTAGGCAAAAAGAGCTGGTTTATTAATTCGATACGCTATGAAAAGCCTGAAATTGCAGAAAATGACTGATTTTTGATTTTATTTTGAACATTTGGATCATAATTTTTAGAAAATATTTGCCAAGCTGAATTTTTCTTTATATGATAGCCGCCATTGGAAGCGTGGCAGAGCGGTTTAATGCACCGGTCTTGAAAACCGACGAGGGTGTGAGTCCTCCGTGAGTTCGAATCTCACCGCTTCCGCCAAATTTAAAAAGACCCTTGATTTTCAAGGGTCTTTTTTTTGAGCTAAAGTTTTCTAGTTTTAATTACTATAAAATGAGCTTGACTTTCCCAATAATTATAATATTTGTGTAGATAATTTTGATTAGGTCTAAAAAAGACTAGGTTTTTGTTAGAATCTCAACTTGGAAAATTAATGATTTTTAGATTGATAATTAATCAATAAGCGAACTTTAAAATGGTATAGATATATGAAATACAATAAAATAATAAAAAACATTTATTTTTACTTATGACCTTCTCAAAAAAAGATGTAACTCGCGCAGGCGAAGCTTTAATTAATGATAGTTTATTAGATGACCACCAATTGCTAGAACGTACTATGCAAATACTAACATATTGGAGAGATAGTCATATTCAGCCTTTGAATGAAGCACACAATTTATTAAATCGCTTTATCTATCGAATTGATAAGAAAGCATTTACTGCTAAAAGATTAAAACGATTTGAGTCAATTAAGAAAAAACTTAAACGTTTTGATGGCATGCAACTCAAAAATATGCAGGATATAGGTGGTATAAGAGTAGTTGTTGAAAATTTAAAACAAGTAAATGCTATTTTTAAAGTTTTAGCAAATGAACATTGTTTTTATAATGATGGAAAATTTATAAAAATGGACAACTACATACTTAACCCCAAAAATGATGGGTGTAGATGCATACACATAGTTGGTAAGTTTAACAATAAGTTAAATGAAGAAAGAAAAATTGAATTTCAAATTCGTACTAAACTTCAGCATAGTTGGGCAACAACATTAGAAATTGTTGATATTTTTACAGGGCAAGATCTAAAAAGTAATGATGGTCTTTATGATTATAAAAAATTTTTTAAAGATGTAAGTGATCAATTTCAAATTATTGAAAATTTGAAAGGTTTTCTTGAGAATGATAAAGGTCAGTTAACAAAAGAATATTTAACTAAAGTTGTTCAGACCCAACACCTTATAAATCAATGTATTGATATAAAAAATTTTATGGATCGCTCTGTAGGTGGAATCACTATAGAAAACCATTTAAAAACCTATTGTGTTACTTTAAATGATTTGAATACTGTATTGACTGCAAAAAACAGCAGGGATGGATTTATACTAATTCGACTTAATGTGCAGACAAGAAAGATTGAACATGAATTTTTTGCAAACTCAGAGCAAACATTGGCTTCTCAAAGATATAGTCAATATGAGCAATTATTATCAAAAGATGAAAAATGGATAGTTGCACTTCTTTCAACGAATGCTATTGGGGGATTAAAAGAAGCTTATCCAAACTATTTTGCCGATTCAGAGATTTTTTTATCTTATATCGGTTTGATTAAAATTGCAGCAGTTCTTGGTGGTGCAAAGAAAGTCACTTCAATAGCTGTTTAGGAGTAAGCTATAACCTCTACTGATGATTGTTGATGAATAGTAATTACTCTCCATTCATCACAAGGCAAAATAGGTGGAAAAGCGGCTACTAACTTAATAGTAGTCGCTTTGTTCTCTCTGTGGGGTTCGTTTAGCTGAATGCCTTACCCATTGTGTAAAGGTGAAAAACACCTCTAACAGACTAATCACTCAATAACCTCAGACTAAATAACGAACTGTCCCATTAAACAAAAAACCAGTGAATTTTACAATTCACTGGCTTTTGAAATGACATTATATAGCGCATGGGCAGATGAACCACCCATGCAGCGCAATGCACTTAATTAATCGAATCATCCAAGTTTGGAGCTAACCAACGCTTCGCTTCATCTAAACTCCAGCCTTTACGCTGTGCATAATCTTCAAGCTGATCTAACGAGATTTTACCCGCGTTAAAGTACTCAGAAGCAGGGTTGGCATAGTAGAAGCCGCTCACAGATGAAGGCGGCCACATTGCAAAGCTGCTCGTAAGCTGTGTGCCAATCTTTTCAGTCGAACCTAACCAGTTAAACAGTGTGGCTTTTTCAGAGTGCTCAGGGCACGCAGGATAGCCTGGTGCAGGACGAATCCCTACATATTTCTCTTTAATCAGCTCTTCATTGCTTAGCTGCTCATTCGGCTGATAGCCCCAGAATTCTTTACGAATACGCTCATGCAAATGCTCTGCAAATGCTTCTGCAAAACGGTCACCCAAAGACTGCACCAAAATGGCAGAATAGTCATCGCCTTTGGCTTTAAACTCATTGGCCATTTCTTCCGCACCAAAAATCGACACGGTAAAGCCGCCCAAGTAATCTTGCCCTTGCTCTGTAGTTGCGACAAAGTCTGCCAAAGACAAGTTTGGTTTACCTGTGACTTTGTCTGACTGTTGACGAATATGATGGAAGGTATGCGTTACTTGATTACGTGCTGCATCATATACTTGTACTGAATCTGCCGCAGAACGGTTGGCAGGGTAAATCCCAAAGACTGCACGTGCATCAAAGCGATTATTTGCAATAATATCTTTGAGCATGGCTTGCGCTTGGTTATATAAGTCGGTTGCAGCTTCGCCCACCACTTCATCTTCCAGAATTTTCGGGAATTTGCCCGCCAAACTCCAAGAAATAAAGAATGGTGTCCAGTCAAAGTATGGCAACAAGGTTTCAAGCGGGTAATTGGTCAGCACTTGTGTACCAATTAATTTTGGTACTGCAGGCGTGTAGTTGTCCCAATCAATTTTTAAACCATTGTCGATGGCTTCTGCATACGACAATTTCGCAGCTTTTGGTTGCTTATTGGCAATACGTTCACGAATTTTAGCGTATTCCGCACGATGCTCTGCAACAAAAGCAGGTTTCATTTCAGGGGAGAGTAAGGTTGTCGCAACACCAACGGCACGCGAAGCATCGGCAACATAAATCACTGCATCATTTGAGAACTGTGGATCAATTTTAACCGCAGTATGTGCTTTAGATGTGGTTGCGCCACCAATCAACAATGGAATGTGAAAGCCTTTACGCTGCATTTCTTTGGCAACAAAAACCATTTCATCTAAAGATGGGGTAATCAGACCAGACAAGCCAATGATATCGACTTTTTCGTCAATGGCAGTTTGCAGGATTTTTTCTGCAGGTACCATCACACCGAGATCGACAATATCGTATCCATTACAGCCCAAGACTACGCCCACAATATTTTTACCAATGTCGTGAACGTCACCTTTGACCGTTGCCATCAAGACTTTACCTTTAGACTGACCTTCGGTTTTTTCAGCTTCGATGTACGGGTTGAGCCATGCAACGGCTTGTTTCATCACACGGGCAGATTTCACCACTTGTGGCAGGAACATTTTACCTGCACCAAACAAGTCACCGACCACGTTCATGCCATCCATCAACGGGCCTTCAATCACATCTAATGGACGTTTGGCTTTCAGGCGCGCTTCTTCGGTGTCTTCATTAATAAAGGTGGTGATGCCTTTAACTAAAGCGTACTCAAGACGTTTTTCGACAGATTCACTACGCCATTCTAAGTTTTCTTCGGCTTTTTGTGCGCCTGATTGACCACGATATTTTTCTGCCACTTCTAGCAGTTTTTCTGTGGCATCCTGACCGCTTTCACCTTGGTTCTGGTTCAGAATAACGGCTTCAACTGCTTCTTTCAGTTCTTTCGGGATGTCATCGTAAATTGCCAACTGACCTGCGTTGACAATCCCCATGGTCATGCCTTGCTGAATAGCGTGATATAGGAATACCGCGTGAATGGCTTCACGTACAGGTTCGTTACCACGGAATGAGAAAGATACGTTCGATACACCGCCTGAAATCATGGCATGCGGCAGGTTTTGTTTAATCCAGCCTGTGGCTTCAATAAAATCGACTGCGTAGTTGTTGTGTTCTTCAATACCTGTCGCAACTGCAAACACGTTCGGGTCAAAAATAATGTCTTCGGCAGGGAAGCCAACATCATTGACCAAAACGTCATAAGAGCGTTTACAAATTTCGCGCTTACGTGCCACAGTATCGGCTTGTCCGACTTCGTCAAAGGCCATAACAATGACAGCTGCGCCGTATTGGCGGCAGAGGCGGGCTTTTTCGACAAACTCGTCATAACCTTCTTTTAAGGAAATAGAGTTGACAATGGCTTTACCTTGTACGCATTTCAAGCCTGCTTCAATGATTTCCCATTTAGAGGAGTCAATCATGATAGGTACGCGAGAAATATCAGGCTCAGATGCCACCAAGTTCAGGAAGTGCACCATCGCACCTTCTGAATCGAGCATGCCTTCATCCATGTTGATGTCGATGATTTGCGCACCGCTTTCTACCTGTTGACGAGCAACATCTAAGGCTTCGGCAAAGTTTTCTTCACGAATTAAACGCAGGAATTTTTTAGAACCTGTGACGTTGGTACGTTCGCCCACGTTTACAAATAAAGAGTCATCATAAATGTTAAATGGTTCTAAACCACTTAAACGGCATGCAGGTTTAATCTCTGGAATTTTACGCGGTGGAATGTCTTTTACCGCATTGTAAATCGCGCGGATATGATCAGGCGTTGTACCACAGCAACCGCCTGTAATATTGATCAAGCCGCTTTCAGCAAATTCTTTGAGGAAAGCTGCGGTTTCTTCAGGCGTTTCATCATAACCACCAAATGCGTTGGGTAAGCCCGCGTTCGGGTGTGCAGAAACAAACACATCGGCAACGTCTGAAACGGTTTTAACGTGTGGACGCATGGCATCTGCGCCCAAAGCACAGTTAAAACCAATTGAAAGTAAATCGCCATGACGTACCGAGTTCCAGAAAGCTTCTGCAGTTTGACCCGTTAAGGTACGTCCTGAAGCATCGGTAATGGTACCTGAAATCATCAACGGCAATTCACGCCCGAGCTGTTTAAACACTTCTTTGACCGCAAAAATCGCAGCTTTACAGTTTAAGGTGTCAAATACAGTTTCAATGAGCAGGATATCTGCACCACCTTCAATTAAGGCATGCGCAGCTTCAATATAGTTTTCTTTGAGTGCATCAAACGTAATGTTACGAAATGCAGGGTCGTTTACATTTGGTGAAATTGAACAGGTACGCGATGTTGGCCCAAGTACACCTGCCACAAAACGTGGTTTGTCTGGTGTTGAATATTTTTCACAGGCAGCTTTGGCTAAACGCGCTGCTTCGCGGTTAATTTCTGGAACCAAATCTTCCATGTGATAGTCAGACATAGAAACGCGTGTGCCGTTAAAGCTGTTGGTTTCAATAATGTCTGCACCCGCATCTAAGTAGGCTTCGTGAATACCCTGAATAATGTGCGGTTGGGTCAGTACCAATAAATCATTGTTGCCTTTGAGGTCATGTGCCCAATCTGCAAAACGCTCACCACGATAATCGGCTTCTTCCAATTGATGGCGTTGAATCATAGTACCCATAGCACCATCGATAATTAAAATTCTTTGGGCAAGAAGCGCTTTCAGGGTGGTAAGCGTGGACATAAAAAACCCTTTATGACTGAATCCGAAATGAGCGCTATTTTAGCAGAGTTCGCACGGCTTTCGTGCACTTGAAGCGACCAGAGAGAGTGGAAGTCGTAAAAATAGTGCATAAAGCAGTATTTTTAGGATTTTGCTGTAGCTTTTGAACCTAAATAAAAGTTGTGATGAGGAACATTCTAATTTTGATTTTACTTTGATGCGTCATCGCTTTGTCATATTGCTCAGGCAAAATTGGCTCACGGTAAATTTTGTCTGAAATTTTAGGCAAATATGACAAAGGTGTAACAATCTAAATTTGAGAGAATGGCATAAGAAAAGTAGGTTTATTTATTCTAAGTGTTTAAATTTAAATGTTAATTTTAATTTTATGCACAAAAAAAACAGCTTAAAGTGTGAAAATAAAGTATGAAAGTTGCTTTATATAGCAGCTCTTTGTCATATAATTGTCACAATTTAATTGAACAATAAGGGGATTTTAAATCCTCTTTTCTGCTTGCATGAATTCTAATCCAACTCCTGTAGATTCAGCACACAAGTCGACCACTAAATCGACCAATGTTCATGTGCCTACACCGAAATTTTTTATGCCGGTGTTTTTAACGATCATCGTTTCTACCCTTATTTATATTGGTTTCCAATTGTCTGCGGACTTATCCCACGTGCCTGCGCTAAGCATGTACTCGGTGATTTTATTGGCGACCGCTTTATTCATTGCCTTAGGCTTTGAATTTGTGAATGGTTTCCACGACACAGCTAACGCAGTGGCAACGGTTATTTATACCAATGCCCTGTCTGCACCTGTGGCAGTAATGTGGGCGGGTTTCTGTAACTTCCTTGGGGTGATGGTCGCCAGTGGCGCAGTTGCCTACGGTATTATTGCCTTACTTCCAGTCGAACTGATTATGAATGTCGGTTCAGGCGCAGGCTTTGCCATGGTTTTTGCCATGTTGATTGCCGCGATTGTCTGGAACTTAGGAACGTGGTTTTTCGGTATTCCTGCTTCAAGTTCGCACACTTTAATCGGTTCGATTTTAGGTGTGGGGATTATGAACTACTTGCTGAACTCAGGTGCGGGTGCAAGTGGCGTAGACATGGAACAAGTCATGAAAGTGGGCAAGGCTTTATTGTTCTCGCCACTGATTGGTTTTGCCTTTGCTGCGATTTTGTTCTTCTTGGTGAAAAAAATCTTCAAGAAACAAATGGAGTTGTTCCAGCCACCTGAAGGCAATAAGCCACCACCACCACTGATTCGTGCCATTCTAATTTTTACTTGTACTGGGGTAAGTTTTGCGCATGGTTCAAACGATGGTCAAAAGGGCATGGGTTTAATCATGTTGATTTTGATCGGGATTGTGCCGTTGGCGTACTCGTTAAATAAAGAGTTAGACCAAAACCACATTCAATCGTTCCAACAGCTTTCAACGCAAACAGCTGATGTGATTTATCCACAACATGTCGATATGCCAGATGAAAAAGCACGTCAGGTCATCACTAGCTATATTCAGACCAAAGAAATTACCCCTGAAGTCGTGCCTGCTTTGGCAAGCTTAACTGACCATTTGGGTGAGCGTGTGGGTCAATATGGCAACTTGAAAGATGTGCCTGAAGCTGAAGTAGCAGAAATGCGTAATGATATGTATTTAAGCACGACTTCATTCAAGCGTTTAGACAAAGCCAATGCCTTGCCTGAAATGTCGGAAGAACAGAAAAAAGTGGTTAAAAGCTACCGCAGCCATTTAGATTCATTCTTACAATACATTCCAACTTGGGTCAAAGTTGCCGTTGCCTTAGCACTAGGCTTGGGTACGATGGTCGGCTGGAAACGTATTGTGGTGACTGTTGGTGAACGTATCGGTAAGCAGCACATGACTTATGGTCAAGGTATGTCTGCCGAGCTTGTGGCAATGTCAACTATTGCTGCTGCAGATGGTTTGGGGATGCCAGTTTCAACTACACACGTACTGAACAGTGCGGTGGCAGGTACCATGGTGGCAAATAAATCGGGTCTGAATTTCCAAATGGTGCGTACAATTCTTTCGGCTTGGATTTTCACTTTACCTGCGACAATTTGTTTATCGGGTAGCTTGTTCTGGTTGTTCTTAAAAGTGTTTTAATCCATTCTCAACTTTTTTGAGTGGTTGAAAAAAGCGCTGTGATGATACAGCGCTTTTTTTATACCTGCAGATCAGTCTAGAGAAATATTTGCAGGCAAGTTTTTGAATAGATAGATTAGCGGTTTACATTACTTTTTAAATTTTTGGATGACTTTGTCCAGCGGTAATTTATCTGCAGCAAAGCCATAGAGCGCAGCGAAAGGTAGGGCCGTTCGTGCCAAATACGCCACGCGCCACAATCCACCATGGTTCGCACCTTCCATCATCAATTCGAGCGGATGCTCAAGTTTCACTTCAGGATTGGCTGCCGAGTTTGGATTGCGTAAGTCATGAATCCACAATGCCGCCATAATCGCATTGGTGGTTTCAGGGCTAAATGCTTCAACATCAAACAAACTTGCGCCACTAAATGCTGCTTTGAGTAATGGATTTTTGGTCACAGAGTGTGTGGTGGTCGAAGGTGCAATATTGATGCTGACATGCTGTCCTTGATGACGCGCTAAAATTGCACGCCATTGCTGGATGCGTTTTGCTAAAGCATAGTTTGGCCCTTGTTCAACCACCAAACAGTCGGCAATACCATAATGTTGACCATTGTCTGAAGCAATTAAATTATGCAGATTCTTTTGGAAGAAATGACTGCGTGAAATGGTTTCAATACTTTTGGTGAGTAGCTTTTGCCCTTGTGAACGCTGCTGAAACTTCTCTGCCGATGCGCTAATCACTTCTTCAGGAACGGCATAAACATCGGTTGGGGTACACATAAACATAAGGCTGCTATCAGCTTTGTGTTCGCTGACATATTGCATAATGGCATCCATCGCCATCGCAACACGCACGTGTTTTTCACCATCTAAATAGGCAATGGCTGCTAAATCTAGCGTTTCAGGTTTTTGAGCTAACCATTGTGCAATTTCTGGGGTTTGTGTCAGTAGATTTGCACCCAACTGTTCTGTTAAAATATCAAGTGGGGTATCTGCCGCGAGTTGTGTTGTACTGGGTGCATATAAGGTGGCATTGCCTTGTTGCACAGTGCTTAAAATTTTATTCCACACACGGCTATTTGGTAAATCGACTGCAATAATATTGGCTTTCCATTTGGCTAACCATGTGAGTGGCCCTGCTTCTGAAGCTGCACCAAATAGCACCATGTTACGGTCAGACAAATCAAACCATTCAGGATGCGCCATTGCAGCATTTAACGCTTCGGCATGACTTGGTTCAATAATGCCTGCTGCTAGCCAAATTGCAATTTGATCTAGTAGAGCTTGACCTTGTAACTTTTGCCCACGATACGGCACATACCATTCGGGTGCTGCTTGGCTGCTGCCTTGTAATTTAAAGGTATGTAAAGTTTCAGTAGGCAAGAGCATGACATCTTTCAGCACATATTTTTGCTCATGACGATAAAACTCAAAACTTTGATGAGCTTTTCTTAAACCATCTTCTGCAATTTGAATTGCGTTAGCTTGTTCACGAATACTATTGGTCACGAGGGCTTTAAAGTATTTTGGATAGTGTTTACGCCAGTTTTTTTCTGCCAAAGCATCGACTGAGCTTTGATGATCGACTGTGGCTAAGGCTTCGGCAATAATTTGTTTGCCCGTGCTTGAGGTGCTGGGTTTATGATTTTCTGGATGAATTGGAAACTGTAAGCCATCGTAAGAAGTGGACATGCAAAAACTCGCAAACTAAATTGAAATTAATATACAGATGTATACATTATCTATTCCAAGTTGCGATATGGGGTAGCAAAAACTACCAAAATTGAGTGAAATTTGAATAAAAAAACCTTCACGAAGTGTAAAGGTTTTTAATGTGAATGAAATGTTGTTGAGATTTAAAGGTTAGTGTTTAAATGTCTAGGTTCGAATCATAAATGAGTCTGATGCTGTATCAACAATGTTTTATTCACTCAGACCAACAGCTTAACAACGTCCTTTTTTCGCCTGACCTGGAGGACAAAAATCACCATCACCATGCGGATGTTGGTGTGGATAATAGCCTTTCGGGTAGATCGTGCGGTCAGGATCAATCACCACACTGCCTTCAGGGGTATGTACGGCACATGCGCTTAATCCTAGACTGAGTAACAGGGCGCTTAGAAGTGCAAACTTTTTCATGGCTGACTCCTGATTGCTTGATAGTTTTAGTCTTTATATTCTTAGTATAAGTGCTTGTCGAGTAACTGCATGTTATTTGTTGTGTGCTTTATGCTGTATTGGATCATTCAGATGCTTTCATCAATCAAAAATACTTATCAGCAGTTCATAAAATGACGATTGAAAGTCGTTTTTCCCAATGAGAGAGGCTGAAGATGAGAGGCAATAAATGATGGTGTTAAGCGGATTTATGAAAGCAGTCTATTGACGGATTTGAAAATTCTTTAAAGTAGCAACGACTCAGTGGTAGATGTACCGAGTCGTTATAGTTTCAAAAGTTAAAACGGCAGTTGCGCCAGTTTATTCAGGAAGTGAGGCAAGATGCGTGGTTCAATTAAAATAGTCACAATCACACCATAGGCCGCACCCCATAAATGCGCACTGTGATTAATATTGGAATTGCCGCGTTTACCCGACCAAATGCTATACGCTACATACAGTATTGCAAAAATAATGGCAGGCACTGGAATAAAGAACACGAAAATCAACTTCCACGGCTCAAACAAAATATAGGCAAACAACACCGCAGATACAGCACCAGATGCGCCTAAGCTGGCCCAACGATGGTCATTTTTATGCTTTAAATAACTTGGAATAATCGCGGCGATTAAACCACCCAAATAGAATAAAACAAAGCCTAAATCATAGATGTATTGGCGATAAAAACTTTCAATAATGCTGCCAAAGAAAAACAGGGTAATCATATTGAACAGCAAATGCGCACCATCGGCATGCACAAAACCATGGGTAATGAAGCGGTCATATTGACCACGTTGCATCGCAGGCGGCCAAAAAATCAGACGATTCATTAATTCTTGTTTGGAAAACGCCAACATAGACACAATGACCGTAATAATGATAATGGTCACGGTATGATTAAAAGGTAAATCGAGCATAAACGCCTATTCTTTTACTTGAATTCTGCTGTAATAATGCATCAAAACTGAGTTTGAGTCGAACTTTAGGAATAAATCCGACAATTTTGGTTGATTTTTTTTTATTCCCCCGCATCTTCAGTTAAAATAGCCACTTCAGCTTGAGGAAATTATTGTTATGTCGACTGAGAACAGCAGCACAGCAGTTGTAGATGAAATTCCAAACTTATTGATTACGCCAACTGCTCAAGAGTATTTGAAGGATTTATTGGCAAAGCAAAATACACCGGGTATTGGTGTGCGTGTTTTTGTGGAAAATCCTGGTACACCGCGTGCTGAATGTTGCATGGCTTATAGTGCGCCCGATGAAGTTGTACCTACAGACTACAAACAGGAATATCCAGACTTTCCTGCATTTATTGATACGCCGTCTATTCCGTATTTATTGGATGCCGTAATTGACTACAACAAAGACCGTTTTGGTGGTCAATTGACTTTCCGTGCACCGAACTCAAAAGTGCCACGCGTAGGCCCAGATGCTTCAGTAGAAGAACGCATTACTTATGTTTTACAGTCTGAAATTAACCCAGGTTTAGCAGGGCATGGTGGTAACTGTGCTTTGGTTGAAGTGGTTGAAGATGAAGAACACGGCTTAACTGCAGTATTGAAATTTGGTGGCGGTTGCCAAGGATGTTCAGCGATTGATGTGACTTTAAAGCAAGGTGTTGAAACAACCTTGAAACAACACGTACCTGAATTGATGCGTGTGGTGGATCAGACTGACCACAGTCAATCTGAAGGTGCTTATTTTAAATAAGCTCTAAGCCTCGCTTAAAAATAACCTCCTAAATTTTAGGAGGTTATTTTTTATCTGAAATTGTCAACAGACCCTATTCATTCGTTTGTAGATTTAAAATTTGTTGTGTTTTTTCAGAATAATAAAATTTCTCTAAATAATGGCGCGCACGTTGCTTTAAATAGCCTTCAGCGATCATTTTTTGAATGACTGGATTTAACAGTTGTTGTAATTGTTGTTGGACTAGCGCTTCATCAATGTTTAAGTCGTGCAATAACAAGTCAAAAGGGCGCGCCTGATTGCGTACATACCACGCATAAACCCCATCATGCACTTGCTGTTTCAAATAGTCACTTTGGCGTAAATGATCCCAAATTTCATGTCCTAAATTGACAGTTTGGGATAGGTCTTGTACTTCAATATAATTTTTTAAAACGGAAAGTGGCAAGTCTTTAACTTTGTGCCATAAATTGGCTTGGAAGTGATACAGTTTTTCCTCATCAAAATGTTGATTAAGCACCGACTCGCTCATTTGAGTCAGCTTCTGCACATTTTTTTGCAAATAATGCTGAATGGTCTGGTCTAAATTGGTATCGGTAACGCTTTCCAAAACCGATTTACCCATTTTCATAAAACGCGATACGCCAGGCACGCTTTTGGCGATCACCGAATTATCCATATAATCCTGAATGGAATGTTGAATGAGTTGGGTAATCATGGCGGCAAAGGCAGGATTATTCACCACGGCTTTAATCAAACGCTGACGATGTCCACTTTTACTTGCAACATATTGTGCAATTTTGTCGATGGTCAGCACAGGTATCACATCGGCAATTTTACTGCTGTCATTAACAGGGTGTACCAGTGCAAAACGAATATGCTCAGCAATTTGTTCCACTAAAAATGAACTGGCAGGTGTATTTAAAATTTGATGTTGAATCAGTTGATGAATGGCTTCAGATGTCCATAAATCTTGTAAGCTTTGTTTGCGAAACCATTGGTAAAACTGCACAAATTCAGTTTGTACCATTTCACTTTGGTTAAATTCTTGATCTAAAAAATCAAGCTGAGCTTCAATTAGTTGCTCAATGATGGGATGTTTCTGCATGAAGGTTTTATATAATAATTAATTTAGAGGAATCAGTTTATCAGCAAGTGGGTTTTTTAGGTTCTGAGTTTTAGCCAGAAACGGCAAATAATATTGTGCGACTTGTTTTTCAGCTTCCAATAACGGCATGTGTCCAACATTATTAAGAATCACAGGTGTTTCGGCGCGTTTGAGTAAAGATTGTAATTCCTTCGCCACTTCAACATTAATAATGCGATCTTGCTTACCCCATAAAATCAGGGTCGGTGCTTCAATTGATCCTGCTAAACGTGCAAATGAGTCTGGAGTATAAATACGGTTGAGTTTGACAATTTGCTCAATTGCTTTACGGGTTTGTTCTGAGCGAGAAATCAGGACTTCTTCTTGCGCATGTTGAATTTGTGAGGTCATGGCAGGCGGGCTTTGCATGATTTGTTTGGCGACGTCGGCTAAATCGCCATGTTTGCTCACAATTAAGTCATTTAAAGATAATGGATTTTTGGTGTAAGGCGTATTAGCAAGTTTATAAATGCCTGCACTATTGAGTAAAAATAAACTTTGCGTATCAAAAGGATATTGCGAGGCATACACGGTTGCAATTGAGCCGCCTAAAGAATGTCCTGCCACGTGTAAGTTTTCTTCACAGTCAATTGCTTCAATAAATTGACGCAGTTGTGAAGTTACATTCGGAACTGAATTATCAAAATTGCTTGGAGTTTTGGTGTCACCGCTATTGGGTAAATCTGGAATAATCACATGATAATGTGGGGTTAAAAATTGCGCGACACGGTTCCAATTATCACGTGTGCCTGCCAAACCATGAATCAATAAAATTGTGGGTTTGCTGTGCGAGCCACCTTCGTTATAGCTCCAGAAGACATCTCCAACACGAATGCTTTTAGAGCTTAGTCCTGCTTGTTTGCGCTGTTGCTGAAAATGATTTTGTAATAGTTTAAGTTCAGTTGCGTTGCTGTTACTGGCGTTATTGTTTTTTGTGAAGGTATATGGATTGGGCGCAGCGCTTTGCACAAGGCAAGATGTACTTAGTCCCAAAGCCAATAAAGTCGTATGTAGATAACGTGATCGAATAAATTTCATCATGAAAACGTCTTCCCCTGACGAACCCAAAACAGGCTCCAATAATGATAGGCACTAGCTCTTAGGTCTAATTGCACAAGTGTATTCTGTCTATTGTAGGCGTTTAAAAATGAAAGTCATCCCTTGCTTTTTTGATCAAAGCTTTGAAATTGGTAGAAAATGTGACCTATCTCAATAAAAAGTGAAAAAATTTATAACAAAAATGAATAAAGAAAAGCGCAGCTGCATATTTTTTTGCAAGTGACATTCATAAAAACTGGCTTTAGAATATTACAACTTCAAAGATCGGTGGTAAATCAAGAATGCTAACAGCTCAAGAAGCTTTAGAACGTCTTAAACAAGGAAACCAACGTTTTGTTTCTGGTGATACCAGACATCCGAAGCAATTGTCGCACCAACAGCGTGCAGAAATGGCAGAAGACCAAAATCCATTTGCCATTATTTTAGGATGTTCAGATTCACGTGTTCCTGCAGAAATGGTATTTGACCAAGGATTGGGTGATCTTTTTGTAATTCGTGTTGCGGGCAACGTGGTTGCGCCATCACAGGTAGGTAGTGTTGAATTTGCGGCAGAGCGTTATGACTGTGCTGTGGTTGTTGTCTTAGGACACAGTCACTGTGGTGCAATTCAAGCAACAATTGATACTTTAATGTGCCCAGACTGCCCGCCATCGGCAAATTTAATGTCGATTGTGAACCGTGTTCGCCCTTCAGTTGAAACCTTAATGCAGACTGAACTGAAAAATGATTTGGCGAAATTGTCTAAGCATGCAGTACGTTCCAATGTATTTGCATCGGTAAATCAATTGCGTCATGGTTCAGCAGTTTTAGAAAACCTGATTGAACAAGGTCAGTTGAAAGTAGTCGGTGCAGAATATTCACTGGAAACAGGTGAAGTGGTTTTTTTTGATTTTTAATCCGAACCGCACAGCAATTAGATTTTCCTCAAAGGCGCTTTATAAAGCGCCTTTGATATATGGATAAGCATTATTTAGCAAAATAGGCTGAGCTTTGGCATTTGGATGAATTAAATCTTTTTGCATCAATTGCTTATTGCCCGCAATACCTTCCATAAAAAATGGCAGTAATTTGACTTTATATTGCTGACTCACCACTTTATAGTTATTTTCAAATGCTTTGCTATACGCCGAGCCGTAATTTGGCGGCATTTTCATCCCAAAAATCACCACTTTCGCTTTGGCTTTTTGGCTATGCTGAATTAAGTTCGCTAAATTTTTTTGAATCATTTGTGGCGGTTGTCCACGCAAGCCATCATTTCCGCCTAACTCAATGACTACAACGTCTGGACGATGGGTCTGCAGCAATTTAGGCAGACGCGCCAAAGCACCACTGGTGGTTTCGCCACTGACACTTGCATTGACCACTTTATGCTGTTTCGGATACTGTTGTTCTAAACGTTTTTGCAATAAGTGAACCCAACCTTGTTGTGGTTGTATGCCGTAACCTGCACTTAAGCTGTCACCTACAATCATAATGGTTTTTGCAGATACCACGAATGGGCTGAAACATAGTCCGAGCAGCAACACACGCGGGAAGACACGACTAGTTAGATTGCGATTTTGCATAATGGGAAACGTATGACTCAAAACACTAAAGAATCTAATATCATGCCACAAACGATTATTTCTGCCCAAAATTTGACACAAAAGATACAACTTGCACAAAAACAATTGACCATTTTTGAGAATTTAAACTTCGATATTCAGGAAGGTGAACAAGTGGCCATTACAGGTCGTTCGGGTTCAGGAAAATCGACCTTATTGGGTATTTTGGCAACATTAGATCAGGCCAGCAGTGGAAAATTGGTGGTATGTGGTGAGTCAATTGCAGAATTAAACGAAGAACAACGTGCAGAAGTTCGTTTAAAGCATATTGGTTTTGTGTTCCAGTCATTTCAGTTATTGCCGCATTTGACGGCACTGGAAAATGTGATGTTGCCACTACGTTTGCAGGAAAAATTTAAATATGCAGAGGCAGAACAAAAAGCCCTCAACTTGCTGAAACGTGTGGGTTTAGAACGACAAGCACAGCAAACGCCGAAAGTGCTTTCGGGAGGTGAGCAACAACGTGTCGCCATTGCACGCGCTTTAATTCGTGAACCTAAAATTATTTTTGCCGATGAACCGACAGGAAACTTGGATGGGGAAACTGCAACTGAAATTGAGCAATTGTTATTTGAATTGAACCGCGAGTTGGGCACAACCTTGGTGTTGGTCACGCACGACCCGAAACTGGCGGCACAATGTCAGCGTCACTATGCCTTAATTGATGGGCAATTGGTTGAGCAATTTGCAGCTAAGCCAACTGCTGCCATAACAGGAGGATGAAATGAACGCATTATTTCATCCGCTGTTAAAGCAGAGTTTTAAAAGCAGTGGTGTATATTTACTGATTATTGCGCTGACTTTAGCGATTAGTGCGACCACGGCCTTAAAGTTTAGCAATGAACAAATTCAAAATGCGGTAGCGTTGCAAGCGGCAGAAATGTTGGCGGGTGATTTAGTCCTGAGTGACAATGAGCCCATTGCGCAAGACTGGCAGGATCAGGCGACTGCACATCAGTTACAACAGTCGCATGTGACTGTATTTAGTTCGATGGCACATACTCAAGCGCAATTTGTGATGGTGAATGTCAAAGCGATTGAGCACAATTTTCCGTTACGTGGTGAATTGAGGGTGAGTCCTGCAGCGGACAAGATTCAATCTGGTGAAATTTGGCTCAGCCAACGTGCCATGGATTTGCTTCACGTTAAACTTGGTGAAACGGTGAATATTGCCGATGCAGCATTTACCGTGACTGCCAAAATTGAACATGATTCTAATCAGGAACTCGGTTTTTCAGGTTTTTCGCCGACAGTAATTATTTCACAGGCCGATGTGGCACGTACCCACGCGATTCAAGTGGGTAGCCGCATAGATTACCGTTTGTTGTTGGCAGGCAGCGCCAAAGATACACAAAATTTTGAGCAGTATTTTAAAACACATACACAACAGCCTGCACAGGCACAGCAAACGGCCAGCCCTGAACAAAACTTTGAAGAACAAAGTAGTTTAAGACTACGCAATGCCAGTGAAGGCAATACTCGCTTAATGCGCCCCATTGCCAATTTAGATACCTTTTTACAGTTAGCGAATATCCTGACCATTTTATTGTGTGGGATTGCGATTGGTTTGACCAGTCAGCGCTATGTGCAACAAAATCAGGATCATATCGCCTTATTACGTTGTATTGGTGCAAGTAAACGACAAATTTTAGCCGCTTATTTGGCTTTGCTTGCTTTGGTCTTAATTATCGCTATGGGCATTGGCAGTATTTTGGGCGTGACGTTGGGCTATGCTTTGTTGCAAATCATGCTGCAACTGATTCCGCACCTGGAAATTCAATTTTCAGCCATGGCAATGTTGCTTGGGCCATTGCCAATCGCCATGCTCACCAGTGCTGTGGTGTTGTTGGGTTTTGTGCTGCCTAATTTATTGCAATTGCTGAATACCGCACCGATTCGCGTGATTCGCCAACAAGACAAAAGCATGCGCGCTTGGTGGTGGATGTTGCTTACAGGGACGCTAAGTCTAATCGTGTTTTGTGTGGTCTTGACCGAAAGTTTAGTGCTTAGTACATGGGTGATTGGTGCGATTATTGCGCTGTGCGTATTGCTGTATGGAGTGGTGTGGAGTTTATTAAAATTATTGCGTCATTCTAAAGGCAGACTCGCAGTGTATATTCGTGCGCCTGCTGTCACGGCATTTCAAATTACTGCATTGGCTTTAGGATTAAGTTTAATTACGGTACTTGCAGTGTTGCGTACCGACCTGCTAGATCGTTGGCAGCAGCAATTGCCCGAAAGAACACCCAATCAGTTTGTTTACGGCTTGCCACCGTTTGATATGCCTGAGTTTCAACAACAATTAACGCAGCAGCAGTGGCACAGCACGCCACTTTATCCAAATATACGTGGGCGTTTGGTCGCCAAAAATGATCAACCTTTTGCCGACGCCTTAATTCAGCAAAGCAATACGTTAAGTCGCGAACTCAACCTGACACAGTCGGATCGTTATCCTGCCGATAATGTGATTGTGAATGGGCAAGCCAATTTTAGTGCAGTGGGGCAAGTCTCAGTAGAAGCAGATACGGCTGCCGAGTTGGGCATTCAAATTGGAGATCGGCTCAGTTTTAGTCTTCCTGAAGGCATACTTGAAGCCGAAGTGATTAATCTGCGTACGGTTGAGTGGGAAAGCTTTAGTCCAAATTTTTTCTTTATTTTTTCACCGCAAACTATGGATGAAAATGCAGGCAGTTATTTGGGTAGTTTCTATGTACCTGATGCAGATAAACCGAAACTGATTCAATTGATTCAGCAATTTGCCAACACAGTGTTTATTGATGTCAGCCTAATTTTGGATGAAATTAAACGCATTGTGAATGTGTTGGTGCAGATCATCACCATTTTAGCCATTTTGGTGAGTGTGTCTGGGCTGTTGGTATTAATCGCGTGTTTAAACTTGCTGATGGATGAGCGCAAACGCGAAGTCGCATTACTGCGTTCTTTTGGTAGTTCTAAACAAAAACTCAAACGTATGTTGAGTCTGGAAATCGGTTTTATGGGCTTTATAGCGGGAATAGTGGCGTGTTTATTTGCCGAAGTCATTAGTGCTGTTGCCAGTTACCGCATGGATTTAATGCTGCAACCACATTGGGAAATCTGGCTGATTTTGCCTGTATTTATGACCGTGCTGTGTGCCTTGATTGGACGTTATCGTTTAAGTTATTTATGCGATATTCCGCCACTGCAAAGTTTAAGGGAGATGAATCAGTCCTGATTCATCTCTAGTTGATGTTGTTTTACTTGCTGTAAAGGTTGATTGTTCAACCCAGACTGCGTTGCATCATGCTAAGCAGTTCTTGCCAAAGGGGTTGAATTGGAGCAAGCAGTTTATGGCAATACCAGTAAAATGCAGCACAACCCAATGGTGCAAGGAGCATCGCAAAACTGTTCACTAAGTTACTGTGTTTGCTGCGTTGTCCAAGGTACCAAATGATTGTCATGGCTGCGCCCATGAGCATGCCGCCAATATGTGCAGCATTATTAATGCCACTGATCATAAAGCCCATACCTAAGTTCAGTGCCATCACCATCACCAAAGTCTTGCCATCCAACAGAAATTTTTGGCGAGGTAATTGGGGCAATAACGCCAATACCGTCAGTGCAGCTCCAAGTCCCATCACTGCACCCGATGCACCTGCACCCACGCTAGGTAACAGCTTTGGATTAGCGACACCTTGTTCGAGCAGGGTATAGCTGTCTTGAATGCTGACATAGCCACTAAGCAGGCTACCCATCAAACCTGCGCAAACATATAACACTATAAAATAGACACGCCCAAACAACTGTTCACTGACGCTGCCAAAAATATACAAGGCCCACATATTTAACATTAAATGTACTAAACCGAAATGAAAAAACATGCTGCTGAACAGGCGAATGGGTTCCGCCAAAAAGGTTAAAGGTGCATAATCAGCACCCCAGCGTATTGCATCTTGCGGGCTAGGATTGCTAATGTTCATGCCGTTGAGCACTTGCCATGCAAACAAAGCCACGTTTATTGCAATCAGGGCTGCGGTAATCCACCACAGGTGAATTTCAACTTTATTGTTGCGCAGGTTTGGGGGATGTTGGGACATATATTTGAATATTGTGTCGTAGTGATCAATCTAAGCTTAACACGAAAAAATAACGCTTCAGGAGCCATGCACCAAGATGAAAGCTTTTTTTATACGAACTTTGTTAATTCTTGTCAGTGTGGTGCTTTTGGTTCAATTATGGATTTTTAGCAGCTTGGTGTGGTGGCGTACGCAGCCTGTGCAATCGACCATGATGATGCGTTTGGATTATTGGGCTGAACCGAGTAAGCCTATACAACATCAATGGCGCGACTATGACCAACTCAGTGATAATTTAAAGCGAGCTGTGGTGACTGCCGAAGATGGCAAATTTATGCAACATCATGGCTTTGACTGGGAAGGTATTCAAACTGCGCTGGAACGGAACAAAGATGAAGGCAAGGTTGTTGCAGGTGGTTCTACAATTTCTCAGCAGCTCGCCAAGAATTTGTTTTTATACAATAAGCGATCTTTTTTGCGTAAAGGCCAAGAAGTTGTGGCGACATGGATGATGGAACGCATGTGGTCAAAGCAGCGCATTTTAGAAGTCTATCTCAACTCGGTAGAATTTGGCGATAATATTTATGGTGCCGAAGCTGCGGCACAGCATTATTTTGGCAAAAGTGCAAAAAGTTTAAGCCGTGACCAAGCGATTTTCTTGGCTGCGATTTTAACTAATCCAAAATATTTTCAGGAACATCGTAATGCGGGGGCATTAAAAGCCCGTAAACAGATGGTGCAGCGCTATATGCGTTATGCGGAAATTCCCTAAATTGAGCGAAAACAAACTATAAAATGTGAAAATATCCACAAAGCCTAATTTTTTAGGCTTTTTTTATGAAAATGTCACAAAATTGAAGCATACTTGTAGCAGTGCCAAACATTTTAAAAAAGCATAGGTGGGTATGAATACGGCAACAGGCGCGACTCCTGCGCAAACAGAATATACATATAATGATCGCTACATTAACCGCGAACTGTCTATTTTAGATTTCCATTTGCGCGTGCTTGAGCAAGCTGTCGATCCGTTGCATCCTTTGTTGGAACGCATGAACTTCCTGCTGATTTTTTCACGTAACTTGGATGAGTTTTTTGAAATTCGTGTTGCGGGCATGATGGAACAATTGGACTTGGGCAATGAAAGCCGTAGTCCAGATGGTTTAACCCCTAAGCAGGTGTTAGATCAAATTTCTAAAACAGCACATGCTGCTATTGAACGCCAGTACCGTATTTTAAATCAGGAAATTTTGCCAAAATTACGTGAAGAAGACATTTGTTTCTTACGTCGTGGTGAATTAACCCCTGCACAATCGGCATGGGTGAAAAAATATTTCCAAGAGCAAGTTGCCCCTGTATTAACCCCAATTAGCCTAGACCCTGCACATCCATTTCCACGTTTGGTCAATAAAAGTCTGAATTTTATTGTGACTTTAGAAGGGAAAGATGCTTTTGGTCGTCAAATTGATTTGGCGGTTGTTCCTGCACCACGTTCATTACCACGTGTAGTTCGTTTACCCGATGAACTTACAGGCGGTAAAGAGCACCACGTCATGCTTTCAGCAATTATTCATGAGCATGTGTCTGACTTATTCCCGGGCATGACTGCGACTGGATGCTATCAATTCCGTGTGACCCGTAATGCAGATTTGGCCTTAAATGAAGATGTAGAAGACTTGGCCAAAGCCCTAAAAGGCGAATTAAACTCACGCCGTTTTGGTCGTGCGGTACGTTTAGAAGTAACGCACAACTGCCCGAAAGCCATTTATGATTATTTGCTAGATGAGTTCGATCTTGAAGAAGAACAACTTTATAAAGTAGATGGCCCAGTGAACTTGGCGCGTTTATTGTCTAATTTTAAACGTCCACATTTACGTTATGATTCACATACACCCGCCATTCCAAAGGTGTTAAAAAAGTCTGAAAATATTTTTTCAGCGATGCAAAAGCAAGACATTTTATTACACCATCCGTTTGAATCTTTTGCACCCGTGATTAACTTGCTGCGTGAAGCTGCACGTGATCCACAAGTCTTGGCAATCAAACAAACTTTATATCGTAGTGGCGCAGATTCTGAAATTGTACAAGTGCTTGCAGAGGCTGCACGAAACGGTAAAGAAGTGACTGCGGTGATTGAACTGCGTGCACGTTTTGATGAAGAATCTAACATTGCTGTGGCTAACGTGTTGCAAGAAGCGGGCGCTGTGGTTGTGTACGGTATTGTGGGGTATAAAACCCACGCCAAAATGATTTTGGTGGTGCGCCGTGAAAATAATAAATTGGTGCGTTATGTACATTTAGGCACAGGTAACTACCACGCAGGCAATGCGCGTATTTATACCGACTATGGTTTACTGACCACAGACAAAGAGCTGTGTGAAGATGTGCATCGTATTTTCCAAGAGCTAACAGGCATGGGTAAAATGGCAAAACTGAAAAAGTTGTTGCATGCACCATTTACCCTGCACGCACAGTTGGTGAATTATATTGATGAAGAAATTGCCAATGCTAAAGCAGGTAAGCCCGCACAAATTATTGTGAAAGTGAATGCACTGACTGAAATGCAATTGATCAATAAATTGTACGAGGCGTCTCAGGCGGGTGTGCAAATTGATCTCATCATCCGTTCAATTTGCTGCTTGCGCCCAGGTTTGCCGGGCTTATCGGAAAATATCCGTGTGCGTTCGATTGTCGGACGTTTCCTTGAACATACCCGTGTCTATTATTTCTCTAATAATGGCAATCCACGTATTTATTGTTCAAGTGCTGACTGGATGGATCGTAACTTATTTAACCGCGTTGAAGCGTGTTTCCCAATTGAAGATCCAGCTTTGAAAAAGCGTATTTATGAGCAAGGTTTATTGACCTACATGCAAGACAATCAACAGGCGTGGCTGTTGCAGGGTGATGGAACTTGGGTGCGTGTAAAAGCAGCTGAGGGTGAAGAACCACACAATGCGCAGCGTATCCTGACCGATAGTATTGTTTAGTTTCAAACATTTATAACAGGTAAAAAGAGCGATGCCAGACATCGCTCTTTTTTTGTTTCTAATATTTATTTAAGACTTATATTTTTGATTGATATTTATTGATCAATAATTTAAGAAAAACAGCACATCGCATCATCCGCATTCATAATTTTGCGATAAATACTTTTCACATAACCATGCACCAGTTGTTCTGAAGCATTCAGGTTGGCAGCAACTTGTTGTGAAGGTAAACCTTGTCCTGAAAGCGCCAATATTTCATGTTCAGTTTTAGAGAGTGCCAAAGAATGACCATGTGCGACAATGGATTGTTCGCAGGCTAAGATTTCATTGGCTAAGTTGCCGTCTAGCGGTGAGCCGCCACGTAAAATGGTGCGAATCTGGTTTTGCATGCCTGTTGCAGATTGGTCGCTAAAGACATAGGCTGAAATGCCTAAATGAATAGCTTGTAGCAATTGTTTTGGCATACTTGAAGGCAGCACCGCCACAATTAAGGTATCTTTACGGAAAAGTTTGAGATTTTGGATAAAATCAATTTGAGCTTTTGACCAAGACTGTAAATTGATAAATACCAAATTAGGCAAATGTTGCTGCACCATCAGCACTGCATTTGCGAGCGATGGGCTGCAAAGTAGAACCTCTTTAGGGTAGCCAAAATTTTGTAAAATGTGGCTTAAATTTTGTGATGCTTCTACCTGATCATCAATCAGCAGAACAGGCACAGGTAAAACGAGATCTCTGTGAATCATGACAAATACTCCTGTGCTGTTCTATAAATAATTTTGATAAATAGATTGTGCGTGATATTGCTGTAACTGAATATCCTTAAATATAGTGATTTTTATATAAAAAGGGTAAATATAAGTAATTGTTGCTGAATATGTTTTTTTGAAATGTGTTGAAAATGTGAGTAATGTAACTCGATCCTGTTCTTTCGTTCAGTGGTAAGAGTGAATTGTTGAATTTGTGATGAATCTCACATTTTAAAAACTTGTTCATATTTATAAGTCACTTAAATCATAGTGAACTGCAAAAACAATACGCATTTTTGAACGAAAAATAAAAAAGGAGCCATGTTGGCTCCTTAATGAAATGTTGGATCGTGTGTCTAAATTTAGACTGCGTTTTGAGTGATTTTCTGTAAAATCTGCAGCAAAACGTCAAATTCACTTTGTAATGGCGTGCTTTTACGCGTCACTAAAGCCAAAGTACGGCTTGGTGCAGCCTCAATACTTTTGATCTGTAAATCTGGATTCGATTTGATCATGGCATTATGAATTGCAATTTCAGGCAATAGGGTAAAGCCTAAATTTGCAGACACCATTTCAACCAAGGTCGGCAAAGAGCTGGCTTTTAAACGATGATCGTTTTTGCGTTCACCAATCGGGCAAGCACTTAAAGTGTGATCACGTAAGCAATGACCTTCTTCAAGCAGCATTAAACGCGATAAATCCAAATCATCTAAAGAATTGGCCTGCGCCGATTTTTGATCGCCCTTGTGATAAACCAAGAACAAATCTTCTTTAGAAATTTCAGCCACTTTCAAACCACGCGTATCGAATGGCAGGGCTAACACCACCATATCTAAATTGCCGTGTTCCAGTTTTTCGACAATTTTTTCACTTTGCGCTTCGTGTAAATGCAATTGAATTTTAGGTAGCTGCTTATGCACTTCATCTAACAGTTGCGCCAAAATAAATGGGGCAATGGTTGGAATCACGCCTAAGTGTAAATCACCTGTGAGAGGCTCACTCATTTCACGGCTTAAACGCATTAAGTCCTGTGCATCTGCTAACAGAACACGGGCGCGTGCTACGACTTGTTCACCCAATGGGGTTAAACGTACATTCTGTCGATCACGTTCTACCAGTACGCCGCCAAGCAGGCGCTCCAGTTCCATGATCCCGCCAGACAAAGTCGACTGAGTTACAAAAGAACGGCGAGCCGCTTCTGTAAAATGTAACGTTTCAGACAGTGTAACGAGGTATGACAGCTGTCTTAAAGATGGTAATGCAGCCATAGTGTCCTAATGATTATGATTTAAAGTGGTGAGCAAACAGTTCGCTAAGATGAGGAATAAAGTGTGGAGGAATATCATGCCCCATTCCTTTGATTAATTCAAACTTAGCGCCCGGAATCGCTTTCGCAACAGCCTTACCATGCCCTGGTGGGAGCAAACGATCTTGCGAACCATGTACCACAAGGGTAGGTTGCTGAATTTGTTTGTCCAGTTGTAGCAACGAGCCTGTACATAATATTGCTAAAAACTGTTGAAGTACACCCGCAGGGTAATAACTTCGCTGATATAATTTGCGTGCAGTTTGCATCGCTTCGAGTTGATTCACATAGCCTGGTGAGCCTATCACCTTAAAGAGTTTTAAACTATGATCAACAATGCCATTTTCATCTTGCGATTTTGGTCTTTCTAGCAAACTGAACAGTTGTTTCGGAAATGGTGGTGGTAAAAAAGGCTGGTTATTACTGGTAAATAATAAGCCTAAATTATTCACGCGATCTGCATATTTGGCAGCCAAAATTTGGGCAATCATGCCGCCCATAGAAGCACCAATCACTTCGGTCTTTTCAATGCCTAAGCGCTCTAATAGCAATGCAGCATCATCCGCCATATCAAATAAGTTATAAGGTGCACCGTGGTTTTGCAGACCTAAGCTAAAACGTCCCATCATTTTATAGGTGTTCAGACGCGGGCCTTTGTGGCGAATTTTGGATGACAAACCAATATCGCGGTTGTCATAGCGAATGACACGATAGCCCTGATCAATCAGTGATTTACAAAAGAAATCGGGCCAGTACAACATTTGTGCGCCTAAACCCATAATCAGCAAAATAGGTGGATCTTCAGTTTTGCCGCCCACTTCGATATGCAGCTGAATTCCGTTGCCTAAATCGACTTTGGTTTCGTGCATAAATGCCGTATAGGGCGATGTGGTGAACTGAAGTGCACTATTCATGTTGTGATCCTCATGTCAGGCAAGGGCGAAATCAATCGCCCTTTATTGTTTTTATTTTATTCCGATACAGGCAATAAGTCTGGCACTAATTTGGTCAAACTCAAGCGTTGTTTGGCCGCTGTTGCGCCTAATAGGACAAAGCCACGTAAGGTATCGGTTTGGTCATAGGCTCTGGCAATCATGCCATCGTCAAATTCTTCGGTATGCCAGTTGACATCTACCCCTAGTGGCGCAGGTAAAACGGTCAGTGGTGCAGCAGGTGTTTTCACTGCAACAGGCATGGCAGGGTAGTGTACCTGAGTAGTTTCACCATTTAAGGTTTTGGCTAAGGCACGTGCTTGCTGCATGATTGGCATCACATACGGCAATAAAATACCATTCACTTCCGCACAGTCACCTACTGCATAGATATCAGCTTGGCTGGTTTCAAGTTGCGCATTGGTTAAGACCCCACGACTGGTTTCGATGCCTGCTGTTTTAGCCAAAGCAATGTTTGGTTGTAAACCAATGGCAGACAGTACCACATCGGCAATTAAAGACTGACCACTGGTAATGGTCACTAAATAGTCGTCATTTTTAATTTTCGAAACTTTTTCAACGGTTGTACCCAATACAAAATGGATACCCGTTTCTTCTAGGTTTTGTTTAAAAGCACTGGCTACATAATCCGGCAATAAACGACCTAGTGGTTGTGGTGCAAGGTCAATCACCGTGACTTGGTGTCCTGTTTGCTGCAAGTCATTGGCAAATTCACAACCAATTAAACCTGCACCTAAAATCACCACACGTTTGTCTTGACGTTGTTCAAGCTGTTGGCGAAATGCGGTGTAATCACTTAAATTATTTACCACATGAATGTCATCACTGCCATCGCCCGCAATGGCTAAACGTACAGGATTCGCACCCACTGCCAAAACCAATTTAGAATAAGGTTGTTGGCTGCTTACACCCTCTTTTTCTAATTCAAGTACATGCGCTTCTGCATCAATTGCTTTAACCCAAGTGTGGGTTTCAATACGCATATTGAGTTGGCTTGCCATTTTAGCTGCATCGCCCAATGCAATTTGAGCAGGGGCTTTATTGCCCGCCAATGCGTTAGATAAAGTTGGTTTGGCATAATTGGCAGCATCATCTGCACAAATCATGACTAACTCTTGTTCTGCATTTAGCTTACGAAACTCGCGTGCAACAGTATAACCTGCCATGCCTGAACCAATAATAACGATAGGATGCATAAGGTGTACTCCAAATGAGGGCATAGAAATTGGCGTTAAAAAAAGACCATCGGACATGGTCTTTTCGTGGTCTTAAACTTCAATCATTTCAAAATCAGCTTTTGAAACGCCGCAGTCTGGGCAAGTCCAGTCATCAGGAATATCTTCCCATAATGTACCTGCCACAATACCATCTTGAGGCCAGCCTTCTGCTTCGTCATAAATCCATCCACAAACGATGCATTGATACTTTTTCATTCAATTCTCCATAAACCGATCTTTAAATTTCCAGATCAGCAAAAAACTTATCTACGACTAGTTGTATGATATATCTATTTGATTAAATTTTTACGCAGTTATACGGCTAAAGTAAAGTAAATAAGCGATTTTAATCTGTGCTTTTATAGAATGAATAGCTGCATGGGACATAACCGCGCAGAAAAGACCTCTTTTGATATAGATACGGCATTGTAATGAGAGAATGGCTGCAGGAAAAATCACGTTTTTATGCGTTTAAATGCCATTTAAGACCTTGGTCGTACAGTAAAAGTCTTATATTTTTGCTATTTTATTATGGAATAAATATATATTAATATTTTTAAGTATATTAAAGTTTATAAAAATCAAAACCTTGTAGTGTTTTGATGCGTGATTGATGGCAGTCTTGCCGATTCGATCACTAGCCTTATGTGAAAATAAACGGTAAAATTCAACCATTCTTTAGTCACATTTCTGATCTTCCATGAGCAATTTGTCTACTTTTTTGTGGTCGCATATTCGTACAGTTCCTCATTTTCCAAAACCAGGCGTAGATTTTTATGATTTAACGCCTTTGTTTATGAATAATTTGGATTCATTAACAGATGCTTTAATTGCCAGCATTCCTGCAGAAAAATTAGCTGAAGTTGAAAGCTTTATTGCAGTAGAAGCACGTGGTTTTGTATTGGCGAGCCTTTTGGCACAGCGTACAGGCAAAGGTTTGGTACTTGTGCGTAAAGCAGGTAAATTGCCACCACCAGTTGTGGGTGTGGGTTATAGCTTAGAATACGGTTTAGACCGTTTAGAAATGGCTGCCGATGTGCAAGCGCAAAAAGTCATTATTGTAGATGATGTATTGGCGACAGGTGGCACTTTAAAAGCAGTGAAACAATTGGCTGAAAAATGTAATCATCAAGTTTTAGGTGCAAGCATTTTCCTAGACTTACCAGATTTACACAAAAATTTAGGTTTAGATATTTGGTCCGTATTGGACAATAAATCTAAACCAGAACAAGCAGTGGCTTAATCCTTTTAAGTTATTGTAACTGCTGTAAAAAAGCCTGATCTCCATAGTTGTGATCAGGCTTTTTTAATGGGTGATGTTTAATTGATTATTTTTAATGGATAGCTTTGACTTTATTTGGCAAGATAAGCTTGTTCGATTTGCTGAATACAAGAATTAATATTTTCTGGATGCAATAAGCGATGATGCCCAGACTCAAAAGTAGAGGTCTGCATATAGTTTTCTAAAAATGCTTGCGCGGCATGCATATCCAAAATTTCATCGCCCAATTCTAAATAAGCCAATTGTGGAATATCGTGCTGCAAGTCATCATCTGAAATTGCAGGATAGTCATTGCGAAACGTGGGAGCTAAACTTGGATTTGCCACCACACACGGAATATGGTGCGACAAAGACATTTTGAGTGCCCAATAGCCGCCTAGACTATGTCCCACCAAAATTTCAGGCTTAATTTTTTGAATGATATTGTGATAAAAATCGGCAACAGTTTGATAATTTAAGTTGCGATAATCGACATTGATACAAAATTTTTGTTTTGCATCTATGGCATGGAATTTAGTCGACTCCCGCGAGGAATCTAATCCATGTAAAAACAAGACTTTTAAAGCACATGTATTCATTGCCAGATTCACAAAGTTAAACATCTTGAGTCAAACTGAGCCTAAAGATAAAGTGGATAGAAAATAAAATATTTAGACTGATACATCAGCAGGTTTAAAAACAGCAAAATACGGTCTTTTTCATCTATTTTCTGAACAATATTGTAGTGCGCTTAGCCTGAGAAAGAAGTTAGCTTTTGGTCTAAGTCTACAAAAAATCACAAAAGCAAGTGGCAATTTAAAAAATAAATTGCTCGAGTCAGAGAAGGCATACGAAATCGTGTCTAAATCTGCTATTCTATTGAACTTCTTTTTTTAGTAATTATTCGAGGCAGAGATGACGCAACATAACGCTCAATCGACTTCTGAACCCACTATTTCCGAAAACGATTTAATTGCGCAGCGTCATGCCAAGTTAAAGCAAATTCAAGAACAAGCGCAGGCGAAGGGAACTAGCCCTTGGCCAAATACGTTTAAGCGTGAAAACTACGCAGAAGATTTGCAGGCACAATTCGCAGAAGTTTCTAAAGAAGAAATTGAAGCAGGCGAAAAAGTGTATGTGTCTGTAGCAGGTCGTGTGATGTTGAACCGCGGTTCATTCATCGTAATTCAAGACATGACAGGTCGTATTCAGTTGTATGTGGCGCGTAAAGAACTTAGTGCTGAAACATTAGAGACGATCAAGAGCCTAGATTTGGGCGATATTATCGCAGTGAAAGGCTATATTGGTCGTTCAGGCAAAGGCGATTTATATGTTCATATTCAACATTTTGAATTGTTGACCAAATCTTTACGTCCATTACCAGACAAATATCATGGTTTAAGCGATACCGAAGCGAAATATCGTAAGCGTTATTTAGACTTAATCGTAAATGAAGACACCCGTAAAACCTTTGAAATTCGTGCCAAAGTGGTTTCGGGTATTCGTGCATTTTTAACTGAACAGCGTTTTATGGAAGTTGAAACGCCAATGATGCATGTGATTCCTGGCGGTGCATCGGCACGTCCATTTGAAACGCATCATAATGCTTTAGATATGCCGTTATTCTTGCGTATTGCGCCTGAATTATATTTAAAGCGTTTAGTGGTTGGCGGTTTTGAACGTGTGTTTGAAATTAACCGTAACTTCCGTAATGAAGGGGTGTCTACACGTCATAACCCTGAATTTACCATGATCGAATTCTACCAAGCTTATGCCGACTATAAAGATTTGATGGCATTGACTGAGCAAATGCTAGAAAAACTGGCTTTGGATATTTTGGGTACTACCGATGTGCCGTATGGCGATGAAGTGTATAGCTTCAAAGGCCCATTCAAGAAAATTTCTATGTTTGATGCCATTCTTGAGCATAATCCACAATTCACGCCAGAAAATGTTAATGACCGTGATTTCTTGGCTAAATTTGTGCAGGAAGAATTGAAAGAACAGGTGAAGCCTGGTTTTGGTTTGGGCAAACTACAAACCATCGTGTTTGAAGAAACCGTAGAAACTCAATTACGTCAGCCGACTTTCATTACAGAATATCCTGCAGAAACGTCGCCTTTGGCACGTCGTAATGACGATAACCCACACATTACTGACCGTTTTGAGTTCTTTATTGGTGGTCGTGAATTGGCGAATGGTTTCTCAGAATTAAATGACCCGATTGACCAAGCTGAGCGTTTCCAAGCACAGGTTGCAGAAAAAGACGCAGGCGATGATGAAGCGATGCATTACGATGCAGACTTTGTTGAAGCTTTGGAATACGGCTTACCACCAACTGCAGGTGAGGGCATCGGGATTGACCGTTTGGTAATGTTGTTTGCCAACGCTGCGAGTATCCGTGATGTGATTTTATTCCCACACATGCGTCATAAAAACTAAGTTTTAGCGCATCGTTGACGACATAAAAAACAACCTGCAGAAATGCAGGTTGTTTTTTTGTTGTAACTTAAAGTTAAACACTTGCCACCAATTTTTTGATCATAGGTCGCTGGCGTTGACTGGCAAGCCATAAATCATGCTGCATTTGTAAATTCAACCAAAACTCTGGTGAGGTTTCTAAGGCTTCACTCAAACGAATCGCCATATCTGCAGAAATTCCAGTATGACCATTCAAAATGCGAGATAGGTTTGCACGTGTCACTCCAAGTGCTTGAGCCACTTCAGTCACAGAAGTTTCACCAATATATTCGCGCAACATTTCGCCCGGATGAGGTGCATTAAACATCATATTCATCTTTGTACTCCTGCGCTAGAAGCTATGTGATAATCCAAATAATCTACAATGTAGACATCACCATCTTCAAATTTAAAAATTACACGCCAATTACCATTTACTGTTAGTGACCATTGATCTTGTAGATTTCCACTCAATTTATGTAAACGCCAATTGGGTGGAGTTCGCAAATCATTCACCGTAGATGCAGCATGTAGTGCTGCAAGTATTAAACGTAATTTTGTAGAATGCGCTGCTTGAATACCTGCTGTTGAACCAGTTTGGAAAAAAGCCTGAAGACCTTTATGTTTAAAACTCTTAATCAAGCCTTAGTATCCAAGTGTATTGTGTATATGTACAGTATACGATAATTTCGAGTTTAATCAATCAACCAGTTTTGGCGGGGTTTAAGTGCATCTTGCGTAATCCGCAGAAACTTAAAGTGATGATGCTTATAACAACGCCGTTTGAATCCGTACTTTCATCTCTAAAGCTTGCTGCAAAATATGCGCTTTCATCCAAGTTACTTGTGTACCCATGGGGTTGGTTTTAATAGCAGTGTTTAAGAAATCCAGTTTTTCTTGCGAAAATAATTGCGTTTCAATCGCTTGATGCAGTTCTGCCGTGGTTGCATTTAAAGGCACATCTACCAAATAAAAACCTTTAGGATAATTATAAAATGCATACATTAAGTTAAAGGCTTTTTGTTCGGCCTTTAAATTGCCCGCACCAATTTCATAGCTGCGGTCTTGATTGCTATGCGTCACGCCTATTAAAAAGGAGAGTTGTTGATCACGGCAACGCAAACCAAATTGCAGCCCAATCTGATCTGCACTGAGTTCATGTTGCACAAAAACATTCAGCATTGAAGCATCATCGTTTAAAGGCTCTTGTAGGACGAGTAGCTCAGGGCTGTGCTGATACAAAAAACCAGCCAGCTGCGCCTGTTCAAGTTTGGATTTGATCTGTTCAATCTGTGGCATGGGAGCATCTTAAAAATAAAAAAATATGTTTTTACTTTAAGCATTTTTTGTTCATGCTTGAAGCACTGAATTAGATGAATAATCTATGAAGTTATTCAAAAATGAGCAGCTTGTAAGCGCGATTTGTATGTATCAAACGTAGCGAGAATGACGTTAAATTTCAATATATGATGGAATAAACTATTGATTAAATAAAACTTATACTGCTTATTGGTTTTCTTTTATATGAGCTTTTTGCATATAAATATAATAAAACAAGCAATAGTCTGCATAACTAAGTCACTATAATGAAAATCAAATTCTATCTGTGTTATTCGTACACAAGTTTAAGTACATCTGGTGTGATCAATGTCAATAAATCAGGAAAGACTTACTCATCTTAAACAGCTTGAAGCTGAGAGTATTCATATTATCCGTGAAGTTGCAGCCGAGTTTGAAAATCCAGTCATGTTGTATTCGATTGGTAAAGATTCAGCGGTAATGTTGCATTTGGCTTTAAAAGCATTCTATCCAGCGAAACTGCCATTTCCACTGTTACATGTGGATACAGGCTGGAAATTCAAAGACATGATCACTTTCCGTGACAACATGGCAAAACAGCACGGTTTTGACTTGATTGTTCATCAAAATAAAGAAGGGGTAGATGCCAACATTAACCCATTCGATCATGGCAGTTCTAAATATACCGACATCATGAAAACCCAAGGCTTAAAACAAGCTTTAGATAAATACGGTTTTGATGCGGCATTTGGTGGCGCGCGTCGTGATGAGGAAAAATCACGTGCCAAAGAACGTGTTTATTCTTTCCGTGATGCAAAACATCGTTGGGACCCGAAAAATCAGCGTCCTGAATTGTGGAATTTGTATAATGGCAAGGTCAATAAAGGCGAAAGTATTCGTGTGTTCCCATTGTCTAACTGGACTGAATTGGATATTTGGCAATACATTTACCTCGAAAGTATTCCATTAGTACCGTTGTATTTGGCTGCAGAACGTCCTGTCGTTGAGCGTAGCGGCACTTTAATTATGGTCGATGACGAACGCATGCCGTTGCTAGAAGGTGAAGTTCCACAAATGAAATCGGTACGCTTCCGTACTTTAGGTTGTTATCCACTTACGGGTGCAGTCGAATCAGAAGCGAATACCTTGCCTGAAATTATTCAGGAAATGCTATTGGCAACCAGTTCAGAGCGTCAGGGTCGTATGATTGACCACGATGAAGCTGGCTCGATGGAAAAGAAAAAGCAAGAAGGTTACTTCTAATCTCTCCTGAAAAATCTCCCCAAACCCCTCTTTATAAAGAGGGACTTATAAAAAGCGGAGCAAAGCCTCCCTTTATAAAAGGGAGATTTAGAGGGATTAAAGATTAAAAAACCGATTTCTAAAAAATATGTGGAGCTTTGAGCAATGTCTCATCAATCGAATTTAATTAGCCAAGATATTTTGGCGTATTTAAAACAGCACGAAAACAAAGATCTACTGCGCTTTTTAACTTGCGGTAACGTAGACGATGGTAAATCGACATTAATTGGTCGTTTGTTGTATGACTCAAAATTGATTTATGAAGATCAATTACAAGCCGTGACTCGTGACTCGAAAAAAGTCGGCACTACGGGCGATGCACCTGATTTAGCTTTATTGGTCGATGGTTTGCAAGCCGAGCGTGAGCAGGGCATTACCATTGATGTGGCTTATCGTTATTTTTCTACTGAAAAGCGTAAGTTCATCATTGCCGATACACCTGGGCATGAGCAATATACACGTAACATGGCAACAGGTGCATCGACTTGTGACTTGGCGATTATTTTGATTGATGCGCGTTATGGCGTACAAACTCAGACCCGTCGTCATACTTTTATTTCTAGTTTATTGGGCATTAACAATATTGTGGTTGCCATCAATAAAATGGATTTGGTGGATTATTCAGAAGCACGATTTAACGAAATTCAGACGGAATATGCGAACTTTGTGAATCAACTGGGTGATCGTAAACCATCGAATATTATTTTCACGCCAATTTCTGCCTTAAATGGCGATAACGTGGTGAACAAGTCTGAGCATACCCCTTGGTACACAGGCGATACTTTAATGGGAACATTGGAGTCGGTAGAAATTAACCGTAACTCGGCTCAAAATGATTTCCGTTTCCCTGTGCAGTATGTCAACCGTCCAAACCTTGACTTCCGTGGTTTCTGCGGCACGATTGCATTGGGCGATATTCATGTGGGTGACCGCATTGTGGCATTGCCATCGGGTAAAAGCTCGACAGTAAAAGAGATTGTGACTTTTGATGGCAATCTTGAACATGCAATTGCAGGTCAAGCAGTTACCCTAACACTGAACGATGAAATTGATATTTCACGTGGTAATGTGTTGGTGCGTGAAGATCAAGTGCGTCCTGAAATTTCACGTGCTGTAAATGCCACTGTGGTGTGGATGGCTGATCAGCCACTATCTATTGGCAAGCTGTATAACTTAAAAGTGGGTACACAAACTGTGCCTGCAAAAGTCACAGCCATTCATTACCGTACCAATGTGAATACTTTGGAACAGGTGCAGGTTGAACAGCTTGAACTGAATGCAATTGCCAATGTCACCATCGAATTTGATGCGCCTGTGGTATTTGACCGTTATCAAGACAGTCGTTATACGGGTTCGTTTATTTTCATTGATCGTTTAAATAACGTGACCATTGGCGCAGGTATGGTTGAAGCTTGCGTAGAATGGACTGCACACAGTACACCTGTAACAGCCGAAGACCGTGCTGCACGTTTGGGTCAAAAACCTGCAGCGGTATGTGTACCAAGCCAAGCACTTGAACAGGCACAAGCACTTGAAAGCTTGCTGATTCAGCAGGGTATTGTTGCCATTGCCAAAGCAGGTTTAGATGCTGCGCAGGTTGCATTACTCCGCGAAACGGGCATTGTGGTCATTAGTGATGTAAACAGTGGTGCAGATGCAGAGTTGACTGCGACAGCTACAGAAGAACTGGCAGAAAAAATTATTGCCCTAGTTCGCTTATAAAATTAGATTCGTTTATAAAATCGAATCCACATCCCCAAAAAACCGCTTTCACCTGAAAGCGGTTTTTTTATGTGCGTTCACTATATTGGAAAGTTTGTTTTTTAAGTGTGTTCTAAGGGTTCGCCATTGAGATGTTTGAGCATGGGTGTGAAGTGCCCATAGCTAATTTTTTGAGGTTGTATTTCAAAGCCATTTTTTTCATAAAAACTTAAAGCAGTCTGTGTGCTAAATACACTCATGTGCGATACATTTTTGCGCTTTAAATCGCTTATTGCTTCAAATAACAAGGCTTGACCAATACCGCGTTGTTGTACTTCGGGGGCAATGGCATGTTTTAAAATTTGCCCGCGATCACTCATCATAATAAAGCCAACCACCATATGCTGTAAGACATAGACCCAACAATTGTTGTAATGCAGCAGCATTAAAATATTTTCATAGCTTTTATTTTCTAGCCATGCCTGAATTTTGGCTTCATTGCGTTGATGATCTTGAATACAAGAGCGAATACTGGCGTGTAATACCGCAACCAAATTGGCGACATCTTGAATTTGTGCAGCTCTAATCATCTAGGCTTAGGGTGATAGATAAAAACAAGGCTCTATTGGAAGCGAAAAGTGTTTAAAGAAATAGCAGAAAATTGTTGTGTTTTACTGCGTTATACTGCAGCACAAGTCCTATTTTTAAGGCAATCGGTATCATTGTGTAATTGAGCATTGCACTTTTTAGCGATGCATGGATGGAATCATCTGTTAAAGCATAAGCGTTGAAGCGTGCAGCAGCGAATAGACGCTAAGCCCTGAAATGGTTATACTTTATTGAAACGCCTGAAATAAGAGCGAAGACCAAGATGGCAAAACTATTGTTATGGATTTTGTTGTTGATTGCCGTATATGCAGTCTGGAAAGTCTGGTTCAAAATAAAAATTAATCGTACTTTTCAGCAAAGCTGTCAAGATATTGCCAATATTGTCCAAGACCCGATTACCCACAAAACACCGCGCCCTGTTCGTGAGGTGGTGGAAGAAGTTGCCGAATACGAACAGCAATTATTTGATGATATCGCAGAAATATTTTTAAGCTTAAAAGTATCTAGTCGTAACCCTGAAGATGCCGAAACTATTCAACAAGAAGTGCTGAATAAAATGCCTGCCAAAGCACATACGCAAATTCGTCAGTTAGACTTGGGGGAGTGGTCAATTTACTGGAGTTTTTACGAGCAATCCCTTGAATATTTTGTCGGCAAATACGGAGTTTTTATTACCCATGTAGACCGCTTTGGGCAAGAGCATAAATACAATAATTCAGAGCAGTTTCAAACAGATTGATTTTCATGCCTGATTTTCTGTTTATGATTTTACAGAGGTTTCTTGAAAATTAATTGCAGCATCTTCTTGTCAGTAAAGTGTTTGGTTAAATGTTGAGTTTTGCGCTATTTTCCCGAAAAGAGGTATCATGCCTTTTTCTTTTACATAGGCAGCATCAATGTCAGTTTTAGAAATCATTGCTGTGTTGATTAGTGTTTTAGGCGTGACCTTAACCATTAAGCGACATATAGCTTGCTGGGTGGTGAATTTTATTGCCTGTTTGCTGTATGCCTATTTGTTCTTTGAATATCAATTGTATGGCGAAACGGTATTACAAACCCTATTTATGGGCATGGCTGTTTATGGTTTTTTCCAGTGGAAAACTGCACAGCAGCAAAAACAACATATCATCATTCAAAGCTTGCCACTCTCTAAAATGTGGCTGCAAATTGCACTGAGTAGCATACTGGGTTTACTGTTTGGGCTAAGTTTAAAGTGGTGGACGCAGGCTTCACTGCCTTTATTGGATGCACAACTGGCAGCTATGAGTCTATTAGCAACCTATTGGACCAGTCGTAAATACTTGGCTACATGGGTGTTATGGATTGTGGTCGATCTGGTGTATATCGGCATGTTTATTTACAAAGAGTTGCTGTTAACGGCTGTGTTATATGCAGGTTTTGTGGTTCTTGCTTATTTGGGCTGGCGTGAATGGCATAAAATCCGACAACAACATGCGGCACATTCTGCGGTGTGATGGCGTGTAGCGATGAGCAATTTAATTGATTTTAAACAGGCGCAGCTTAAACAATTTGATTTATTGGCATTGGATATTTTAGCGTATCCTGAGCGTTATTTACAGTTTGATTCGATTGCAGATTTTTACCAAGCCCAGTGGTTAGATGATTTCCCCAAAGGGACGACATGGTGTTCCACAGGACTAGATGATGGCGCAGAACATTTTTATGCCAAAATTGAATTTTATGGGCATTATTTAACTATTTATAGCCATGAAACCTATGCCGCTGAATTTGGCATCATTCACACAGAATAGACAAAATAGAGTCAATGACAGCAGGCGGAAAAAACATTTTAATAGCCTGAAAATAAAGTTGTATTTAGGATATAAAACAGCTTATACCCGTTGAGCATCAGCCAAATTATATTGCACGATGATGCTAGACCTACTCCATCAATAAACAAAATAAAAGGAACTCAAATGGCTCATCAATTTACTGTAAACGCCACCATTCATGGCGTTTCAATTGACGAATTTAAGCGTTTAGTGGCAGATGTTGCTTTGCATGAAGCAGTCTGCAAGCGTATTCCTGGTGAAAATTTGGAAATTTTAGAATCTAAAAAGAACGGTGATATTTACACTTTACGCCGTGCTTATAATTTAGATGTGAATATTCCAGATATGGCTAAAAAATTATTAAAAGATGCATTTCGTTTAAAACGCAATGATGTGACCCATTTAACGGCGCTTACTTCTACCGTGGAGCTTGGTGCAAACTTGCCTTTAGAAGCTAAAGGCGAGCGTAGTGTGACAGGCAACCATGAAAAAATTGATATTCAATTAAACTGGACAATTAAGGTTAAAGTGCCATTGATTGGCGGCATGTTGGAAAAACATGCAGAAGGGGAAATCCGTCGTTTCAGTGAGTTGGAAATTGGGATTGTGGAAGATGAGCTTAAGAAAAATTTAGCGGCTTAACCCTTCATTTCTACTAGAAAAGATTGCTCTTAAATACATGCTTGGCGCTGCCGTTTTCGGTGGCGCTTTGTTTTTTGGACGTATTGAATTGTGATTGTTGATGCTGGGGTCATTTTACAGTGATCAATTTTTGATTTTTGAAAAAGTTTAGTGCTTGGCTTTATTGCATACAGACTATCGTCTTAATTTATTATTTAAATATAGTATATTTATTATGCTAATATTTTGACCAGATTTAAATTGAGTGTGAGTTCTGCCATGAAATTGATTCAGTTGTTATGTTTATCGGTTTTGCTGACCTTGGCCAGTCTATCTCCAGCAATGGCAGAGAGCAAAAAAGATCCACTTTTTGTCTTGCTTACCAGCAGTGATGCGCACCGCACCAAAATGGCAATTGGCATGAGCAATAACCAATTTGGCAAAGGTCATCCACTGACGATTTATTTGGTCGATCAAGGCGTAATGTTGGCATCTAACCGCTTTGAACATAAATATGCAGAGCATCAGAACATGCTGAAAAGTATTATCGCCAAAGGTGGTGATGTGTATATCTGCAAAATGTGTATGGAGCAGTACGGTGTTGTTGAAGGTGACTTAATGAAAGGTCTGAAATATGCCAATCCAGATGCTATGGGTGAAGCAATTTTCCGTCCAGGCACTCAGACACTGAGCTGGTAATTCGGCTGCTTGAAATGCAAAAGCCTTGTTGAAAAACAGGGCTTTTTTATTGCGGAATTTCTAGCGCATGGCGTATTTTTTTAAACGATAATCCAGTGCAGCGCGGGAAATTCCCAATAAGCGTGCCGCTTCAGATACATTGTGTTTGGCTTTTTGCATCGCGGTGATAATCAGTTGTTGCTCATGCTGTTCTAAATCAAAACCTTCGGTTAAAAGCGTGTCTAAATCTACGCTGTCTTGCTCATCTACAGTATGGTCGCTGTGCATTTGCGGAAACAGGGCATTCAGTTTAATCAGTTGTTGATCTTCCGTCAGTAGTACCGCACGTTCGAGCAGGTTTTCCAGTTCACGAATATTGCCAGGCCACGCATAACTTTGCATAAAGTCAGTGGCTTTTTCACTGACGCCTTGAATTTGTTTGTCATACATTTTTTCAAAGCGTTTTAAGAAATGTGCAACCAATAATGGTAAATCTTCACGGCGTTCACGCAGCGGTGGAATCTGCACAGGAAAAATGTTTAAACGGTAATATAAATCGGCACGGAAACGACCTGCTTTAACCGCTTGTTCTAAATCTTCATTGGTTGCAGCAATCACGCGAACATCAATATGACGGGTTTGCGAATCTCCAACGCGTTCCACTTCACCTTCTTGTAGCACACGCAGCAAAGCCGCTTGAGCGCGTGGCGAAAGTTCAATCACTTCATCTAAAAAAATAGTACCGCCATGGGCGCGTTCAAATTTACCTAAGCGTGATTGATGTGCACCTGTAAATGCACCTTTTTCAACACCAAACAGTTCAGATTCAATCAGTTCAGGTGGAATTGCCGCGCAGTTGACCGCAACAAAAGCATGTTCTTTACGCTGACTCAGTTCATGCACACCACGGGCAAAGGCTTCTTTCCCGACCCCTGTTTCACCTTGCAGCAAAATGGAAACTTTGGCACCTGCGGCTTTTTTGAGTAAGTCACACACCCGCTGATAAGCCGCCGATTGTCCGACTGAGCTGAACATGCTGTAGTCATTTTTACTGGTGGCATAAATCGACTTTTTCAGTTCATACAATTCGGCTTGCAGTGCAATGAGTTCCTGTTCCATCGGTTCAGGCGACATGAACTGAATCAGCTCATCGGCATTTTCCCATTCACTGAGTTGTTTACCAATAATACGGCAATGCTCACGCCCGCAGGCTTTACATTCCACTTCCTGATAAATAATGGTCATGCCTGTGGCAAAACTGCTGTAACCGCAAGCATAGCCCAGCAGCATCCAGCAGGAAGGTTCGTGACTCAGTCCAAATTGCTCAACATGCACATCGGCTTCAAAAGAGTTATGCCAGTTTAAGTCTGCATAAAACTGTTTTTTCTTTTGATTTAAAATCAATTGATTGGCAGAAACTTGCACCATGCCACGAATACCGTGCATTTGCGGCCCTGCCATAAAAGCCTGTTCTTCAATTAAACCTGGGCGCATTTTAGTAGTGACTTCTGCATCTTTCAGACCTGCCTGATAGCCCAAACGAATAAAAAAGCGTTTGGTGCGTTCCATTCCAATCATATTGACAAGGTCTTTACGCAAATAGCCCATGATGCTGGTATGCATCAGCAACATGCGATATTCATCAAACCAGATTTGTCCACGCTCAGTGTCAAAATGTAGTTTGGAAAGCAGGTCGTGAATTTCCTGAGGATGACCTGCATATTTGCCGCTGCTGTCGTATTTTACTCGTACCATGCGCCGTGTTTAATCCATTAAATTCGAGGCTGTTTAGCCATCTTATGCAAATTCGTGAATATTCAATAATACCTAAACAGCATCATGCCAAACCTTAAAGGTATTTAGTTGTATCTATATGTTTTTGTTGTTTTTATTCCGTCTTTATCATAAGCGAATTGCATAAAGCCCAAGGGTAAATTTTTGTATCTGTACGGGCTGTATTTCATCAAATCATGAAATCTTAAATTTTTTAAACATCAAAATTCATCAAATCATGAAATCCAAATTCTTATAAAAACACTCAGATTTTTTAAGTTGCTGTTTTTCAATGTTTTTATAAAGTTGGCACGCTTGTTGTAATAGTAAAAGTAAGCAACAGATGCATGAAGCAACTGAAGCAAGTTCTGAATGAATCAGATCTTGTAGGAGAACAATATGAAGGATGCAACAGGCGCATTGCCCTTAACCAAATATATTCGGGTAACGGGCGATATTAATGCCGCATTTGTCGAGTTCGACTTTGCCATTCACGATCCCACTTTATATGTGGAGTTGGTGTTACCGCAGCAAGCATTCCGCGAGTTCTGCGCAACCAATCAAGTGGTGGAAATGAGCGAACAACAGCAAGCCGTGAATGATGCTGAAGAAGACAAATGGCGTTACGGCATTGAACACGACACTTTAGTCGGTGCACAGCGATACAACATTGATCATGAAGATCAACACTGAATGCTTAAGGAGATAAGCGATGACTTTAGAAATTAAAACAGCGGGTATTGAGCCAATTCGTCAAAACTATGCCTATATTGAGCGTCGTTTTGGCAACAAGCCAGCCACCCGTTATCAGGAAGTCAGTTTTGATATTCAGGCGGAAACCAACTTTCACTATCGTCCGCTGTGGAAACCTGAAAAAACCTTAAATGATAAAACCCATACTGCAATTGAAATGCAGGATTGGTACGCATTTAAAGACCCGCGTCAGTTTTATTACGGAACTTATGTGCAGCATCGTGCGCGTTTGCAGGACATTGCCGAAAGTAACTTTAGCTTTTTTGAAAAGCGTCAGTTGGCAGAGCATATTTCTGAAGATGTCAAAGCCAAAGTGATTGCCTTGTTTTTGCCGTTTCGTCATATCGAACAGACTGCCAATTTACACATGATGTCGGGCAGTGCTTATGGTTATGGCACGGTGCTGACCCAAGCCTGTATTTATGCTGCGATGGATCGTTTAGGGATGGCGCAGTACATCTCACGGGTTGGTTTGGCACTCGATGGCAACACGGGCGAATCTTTAATTCCAGCCAAACAAGCATGGATGCAGGATGAAGCATGGCAAGGACTGCGCAAGTTGTGTGAAACCAGTTTGATCGAGCAGGACTATTTCAAACTGTTTTTATTACAAAACTTGGTGATTGACAGCTTTATGAGCGAATTGGTTTACACCCAATTTGATCAATGGTTGGCACAGCATCAAGCACGTGACTTGGCGATGCTGATGGAATTTATGCAGGAAGCCATGGCAGATTTACGCAAATGGTCAGACAGCGTATTTAAAACCGCAGCTGCAGAATCTGCACATAACAAACAATTGTTGAGCCAGTGGTTAGCCGAATATTTACCTGAAGTGAAAGCGGCATTTGCAGCGTGGGCAGCTGAGGCGTTGTCTGCAGATGCAGTCGACATTGCAGAACAAAAACTGCTGGAACGCAGTAAAAAAATTGGCATCGAACTCGAACAAATTTTGCAGGCTTAAGGAGAAGCAGCATGTCTAAGGTTTATCTCGCATTACAGGACAATGACACGTCGCGCTACATCATTGAAGCGATTGAAGAAGACAACCCAGATGCCACGATTCAATATCTGCCAGCCATGATTCGGGTAGAAAGTGAAACAGGTCTGATTGTTAAAGCAGAAACGGTATCTGAAAAACTTGGACAAGATTGGGATATTCAGTCTTTACAACTCAACATGATTACGTTGGGCGGCAACGTCGAAGAAGATGATGACAGTTTCCGTTTGCACTGGAACTAGGAATAAGGATGTGCACTGAGCCAATTTGAGTACAGTGCCGCCAGAACATATTGCTGCATAGATTGCCGCTAAAAAATTTAAGGATGATGAGCATGAATTCACAAGTTAAAACCCCAGCAAAAAAACTGAATGCCAAAGACCGTTATCGCGCACTTACTCGTGACTTGGATTGGGACTTTTCTTATGCAGACCGCAAAGAAGCCTTTCCATACGAAGAATTTGAAGGCATTAAAATTACAGACTGGTCTAAATGGGAAGATCCATTCCGTTTAACCATGGATGCTTACTGGAAGTATCAGGCAGAAAAAGAGAAAAAACTTTACGCCATTTTTGATGCTTTTGCACAAAACAACGGTCAAATGAACGTGACCAATGAGCGTTATTTGAATGCCATCAAACTGTTTTTAACTGCGGTAACTCCGCTTGAATATCAGGCATTCCAAGGTTATGCACATGTAGGGCGTCAGTTCAGTGGTGTAGGTGCACGTATCGCATCACAAATGCAGTCGATTGATGAATTACGTCACGTGCAGACGCAAATTCATGCCATGAGCCATTACAACAAATTCTTTGATGGTTTTCAGGATTGGTCGCACATGCATGACCGCGTTTGGTACTTGTCTGTACCAAAATCTTTCTTTGAAGATGCGCGTTCAGCAGGGCCGTTTGAGTTCTTGTTAGCCATTAGCTTTGCCTTTGAATATGTATTGACCAACTTGTTGTTCGTACCGTTCATGTCAGGTGCAGCACACAATGGCGATATGGCAACGGTCACCTTTGGTTTTAGTGCACAGTCCGATGAAGCACGTCACATGACTTTAGGTCTAGAAATCGTGAAATTCTTGTTAGAACAACACGAAGATAACGTGCCAATCGTACAGGAATGGATTGATAAGTGGTTCTGGCGTGGGACTCGTCTGTTATCTATAGTTGGCATGATGATGGACTACATGCTGCCAAACAAAGTGATGTCGTGGAAAGAAGCGTGGGAAACCTACTTTGAAGAAGCGGGCGGTGCGTTATTTAAAGACTTGAGCCGTTACGGTATTCGTATGCCGAAATATTCAGAAGTAATTACCAAAGAAAAAGAACACGTGTCGCATCAAGCGTGGTGGATTTTCTATAACTTCGGTCATGCAGCAGGTTTCCATACTTGGATTCCAACCGATCAGGAAATGGATTGGTTATCTGAAAAATATCCAGACACCTTTGACAAATACTACCGTCCAAAGTGGGAGTTAGCACGCAAGATGGAAGCAGAAGGCAAGCGTTTCTATAGCGCAGGCTTACCGCAATTGTGCCAAATTTGCCAAGTGCCAATGACTTTCACCGAAATGGATGGCGATCCGACCATGTTTACGTATCGTGAGTCTGTTTATAAAGGCGAGCGTTACCACACCTGTTCAGATGGTTGTCACGATATTTTTGAACGTGAACCTGAAAAATATGTGCAGGCATGGTTGCCAGTGAACCAAATTCTACAAGGCAACTGTGGTGGCTTAGATTTGGAAAACATGCTGCGCGAATATTATCGCTTCAATGTCGGTGCAGACAACTTGGATATTGAAGGTTCACCAGACCAGCAACGCTGGAAAAAATGGAAAGGTGATGCGGCTTAACGCTCATTCACTATCTAAAGTAAATATCTAAAATTTAAGTTATTTCAAGATTCAAATTTAAAAGGATTTCGGTTTGAGTCATTTGCGGCTCAAACCACCCCAATACGGAGAATGACCATGTCAGTACGCGCTATTCGCCCAGATTACGACTTTGAACCACGCGACCTACAAAAACACTATGGCGACAACATTTTGGTGTATGTGGGTTGGGATCATCACACTTTATATTGTTCTGCACACGCCATGTTGGTTTCGCCGCAGCAAACCTTTCAGGAATTTTTGGATCAGCAAATGCAGGCGGGTTTCCATCAACATCCTGACTTTGAAAACATTAAATGGGATGAAGTGCAATTTACTTTAAACAAACAGGTAATTCAGCCACGCCCTGAACAGACCTTGGCAGAAATTGGCTTCGATCAAAAATCACTACTGCGTTTTGTGACCCCAGGACTGAATGGGTACAAGAGCGCACACGTTTAAAACAGTAAGATCACAACAAAATAAAGACAGCAAAGCACAGTCAGTAAGTACAAGACAGGAGGTCGCAGATGAGCTATCAAGTCACAATTGAGCCAATTGGCACAACCATTGAGGTTGAAGAAGATCAAACCATTTTAGATGCCGCGTTACGTCAAGGCGTGTGGTTGCCATTTGCTTGTGGGCATGGCACTTGCGGCACTTGTAAAGTCCAAGTCACCGATGGTTATTATGATGTCGGCGAAGCGTCACCTTTCGCGCTGATGGATTTGGAACGTGAAGAACACAAAGTGTTGGCGTGCTGCTGTAAGCCTGAATCAGACATGACCATTGAAGCCGATGTTGATGAAGACCCAGATTTCTTGGGATATTTGGTTCAGGATTATCAGGCCAAAGTCCTTGAGGTAAAGGACTTATCTCCAACCATTAAAGGTGTGCGCTTGCAGTTAGACCGCCCGATGGAGTTTCAGGCAGGGCAATACATTAACGTGCAATTCCCGGGTATTGAAGGCACTCGTGCCTTCTCAATTGCCAATGCACCAAGCGAACTAGGCATTATTGAATTGCATATTCGTCATGTTGTGGGCGGCAGTGCTACGACCTATGTGCATGAGCAGCTTGCGGCAGGCGACGCACTGGAAATTTCAGGGCCATACGGACAATTCTTTGTACGTAAATCGGATGATCAGGATGCGATTTTTATTGCAGGTGGTTCAGGTTTATCTAGCCCGCAATCTATGATTTTAGACTTACTAGAGTCGGGTGATACCCGCACCATTTACCTATTCCAAGGTGCGCGTGATGTTGCGGAATTATATAACCGAGAACTGTTTGAGCAGTTAGTCAAAGACTATCCAAACTTCCGCTACATTCCTGCATTAAATGCACCTAAAGCAGAAGACCATTGGACAGGATTTACAGGCTATGTGCATGAAGCGGTTGCCGATTATTTTGAGCAGCGTTGCGGTGGACACAAAGCCTATTTATGCGGCCCACCAGTCATGATTGATGCAGCAATTTCGACCTTAATGCAAAGCCGTTTGTTTGAACGTGATATTCACACTGAACGCTTCTTGAGTGCTGCCGATGGTGCAAGTGGTCAGTCACGTTCAGCATTGTTTAAACATATTTAACACATATTCAAAAGTGGATAGGTGCTGCAATATTGTACTGAGCCTATCGAATTGCAATAGATAAAAAGTTTCCAAGGAAGTCGGTCAGTGTTGAGGCATTTAGCTCAGCACTGACACCATCATCAACACAGTAAGGCAGTGTCAAAAGCCAAAATAGCAATGCGACAACCAGCAAAGCCAAAATAGCCAAGGAGAGTTACATGGACCGTCAACAAATTGATACTTTAGTGAAGGAAATGAACGTAGACACCGCTACACGCCCTGTCGATCAGCGTGTGCAGCAAATAGTGGTGCGTTTAGTGGCAGATTTATTTCAAGCCATTGAAGATTTAGACATTCAGCCTTCAGAAGTGTGGAAAGGTCTGGAATATATTACCGATGCAGGCAAAGCCAATGAACTTGGTTTACTTGCAGCAGGTTTGGGTTTAGAACATTATCTAGATTTACGTGCCGATGAAGCCGATGCCAAAGCAGGCGTAACAGGCGGTACACCACGTACCATTGAAGGGCCACTTTATGTTGCAGGTGCGCCTGAATCAGTCGGTTTTGCGCGTATGGATGATGGTTCAGAATCAGACCATTTAGATACGTTAATTATTGAAGGTACAGTCACTGACACCAATGGCAATATCATTGAAAATGCCAAAGTCGAAGTTTGGCATGCCAACGGTTTAGGTAACTATTCATTCTTTGATAAATCTCAGTCTGACTTTAACTTACGCCGTACTATTTTCAGTGATGCCAATGGTAAATATGTGGCGCAAACGACCATGCCAGTCGGTTATGGCTGCCCACCAGACGGCACGACTCAAGCTTTATTAAACAAACTAGGTCGTCATGGCAACCGTCCATCTCACGTGCATTACTTCATTTCTGCACCAGGTTACCGCAAACTCACTACGCAATTTAACATTGAAGGTGATCAATACCTGTGGGATGACTTCGCATTTGCGACCCGTGAAGGTCTGGTTGCAACAGCGGTAGATGTGACCGATGCTGCAGAAATTCAGCGCCGTGGTTTAGACAAACCATTTAAGCACATCACCTTTAACTTTGAATTAGTCAAAGACACTGCAAATGCACCATCGACTGAAGTTGAACGTCGTCGTGCAAGTGCTTAATCCCACACCTTAAAACACAAAGTTTTAACACGTTCGCCAATACAGCATCAGCAAGTTCTTTGTTGATGCTGCCCTTAAAAGTCGGCTGTTCGCGCATGAATGATTCAGGCGCAGCAGGCAGACTTCATCAAAATTTCTATTGAATAGGATGTTCTATGAATAACAAAATTTGGGCACTCATGCTTTTGGGTGTCATGGCGACACACGTCAATGCAACAGAAAACGGTTTAGATACATTTGGATTAGGCGCAGAAGGCATTGCAGCAGGGGCTTTACCACCAGCTGGGGTATACTTACTCAACTACTATCAGAACTATCATGCCAGTGAGTTTAAAGACGGCCCAGACAATTTCCATGCCGATGTGAATGTCTATATTCCACGTTTGGTATGGATGACCCCCCAACACATTGCAGGCGGTCAGTTGGGTTTATATGCTGCACAGCCTTTGGTCGATTTGCGTTTAAATGTGATGGGCATGTCAGACTCTAACAGTGGTTTGGGCGATTTGATTATTGGCAGCATGTTGGGTTGGCATAAAGGCAATCATCACAGTGTAGCTGCTTTAGAAGGTGTGCTCGCAACAGGCGATTATGAAGATGCCAATCCACAACGTCCTGTAGTTGCCAACTTAGGTAAGAACTACAACACCATTCGTCCTATCTTTGCGTATTCTTATTTGCAGCCGCAAGGTTGGGAGTTTTCCACCAAAATGTCTTATAGCTTCAACAGTGAAAATGACGACACAAATTATCAGTCGGGGGATTATTTCGCTGGAGATTATGCAATCGGTTATCAATTGAATGATCAAGTCAAATTGGCACTCGAAGGTTATGTATTTAAACAAACCACAGATGATGAAGTGAATGGTGTCAGTATTGGCAATAAAGGACAGGCTCTATCTTTTGGTCCCGCGATTCAATACAAACGTGATAATTGGTCTTTGGAAGCAAAGTTTTTGAAAGAAACCGAAGTGGAACATCGTCCTGAAGGACACTCTTCGACTTTGAAATTGGTTTGGGCTTTTTAAAGCCCGAACCTGATTCTGCAGTGTTGCACATCAAGCTATCTTACAAAACAAAGTCAAGTTGAAAGACTTGGCTTTTTTGCAGCATCATTTTTCAAGATGGCTTGCTTCTAATTACGTGCTTCCATAAGTTGAGTTTGGTGGACTGAATTTTTAATCTCTCACGTGTTGCACTTATGCGCTAAGATTAGGCATAGCAACAGGGTGCGTATTGCGAGCAGGAGAGCCATTTTGAATCAAATAATGGATGCCGATGTAATTATTATTGGTGGCGGACAAGCAGCATTGGCCACGGCTTACTTTTTAAAACGGCAAAAAATCAATTTTCTGATCTTGGATAATCAAACGCAGTCGGGCGGTGCGTGGCAACATGCGTGGGATTCTTTACAGCTGTTCTCTCCAAATACATGGAGTTCTTTGTCCGGCTGGTTAATGCCAAAAACCGAACAGGAATATCCGAAACGATTAGAAGTGATTGACTATTTAACAGCGTATGAAACACGCTATCAATTTCCTGTGCTGCGTCCTGTGCAGGTCGAAAAAGTCCTGAAGGAAGGCAATGATTTAATTGTGTGTTCGGCACAGCAAAGCTGGCGAGCCAAAGCCGCTGTGAGTGCTACTGGAACGTGGAGTCAGCCTTTTATTCCTGCTTATACAGGACGCGAACGCTTTTTAGGCACACAAATTCATTCGGCTCATTACCGCAATGCCAATGCTTTTCAGGGCAAAAGAGTCATGATTGTCGGCGGGGGTAACTCAGGCGCACAAATTTTGGCAGAAGTGTCTAAAGTGGCCGAAACTTTTTGGGTTACACAGCAACCGCCAAGTTTTTTAGCCGATGATGTAGATGGACGGGTTTTATTTTTACGTGCCACGGAGCGCTTAAAAGCCCAGCAGGAAGGTCGCAGTATTGAACAACCGATCGGTGGTTTGGGCGATATTGTGATGATTCCAAGTGTCAAAGAAGCACGGCAACGTGATGTATTACATGGTCTGCCGCCATTTGACTATTTAACCGAACATAGTGCAGTTTGGGCAGATGGGCGCGAACAGGAAATTGATGCCATTATTTGGTGCACAGGTTTTAAGGCAGCATTGTCGCATTTACAAAGTTTGAATGTGGTTAATGCACAAGGCACAGTCGATGTGTTAGAAAATCGAGCGTTACAACAGCAAAATTTATGGTTGGTTGGTTATGGCGATTGGACAGGCGCAGCCTCGGCAACTTTAATTGGTGTTTCCCGAACCGCACGGAATGTGGCAGAGCAAATTGCTGCGTATTTGCAGACAACAGCGTAAAGTCATTAACGTGACAAAAACTGTGTTTAAAAAATGAATCATGCAATGTCAGCCATAAAAAAGCCCTCTGTAGAAGAGGGCAAGAGGGTAACTCAAAAAATTAAAGATGCTCAATCATAATAAGGTGACAGTCAGGACTTACTGTTTTGGTAAATCAAACCAAATGAACTGGCTGTCTTCTTTTGCTTCAATCACAGCATTATCAGCAAATAACAAAGCATCGCCCGCTTTAACTGTTTGCTCGCCAATGGTGATTTCACCACGAATTATATGCACATAGTTTACCGCTTGTGTTGCTGTAACTTCTAAACGATGTCCAGTTTCTAAAACAGCTGCTTTTACTTCTGCCTGTTGACGAATGTGCATTGGGGCATTGTCATTCGGGCCGACAATTAAATGCCACTGGTTGGGTGCTGTATTTGGGTCACGTTGAATTTGCTGATACGTCGGCTCTGCATCGCGTACATTCGGCTGAATCCAAATTTGCAGCATGTGTACTTCTTCATCACCATTGTTAATTTCGCTGTGCTGAACGCCTGTACCTGCGCTCATTAACTGCCATTCACCTGCAGTAATATGGCGTTCATTGCCCATGCTGTCGCGGTGGGAAATCGTACCACTTAATACACAAGTCAAAATTTCCATGTTGTCGTGTGGGTGAGTACCAAAACCATTATGTGCGGCAATACGGTCATCGTTAATGACACGTAAGGCACTAACACCCATATATTTCGGGTTATACCAATTACCAAAAGAGAAACTATGTTTGGTGTCTAACCACCCCATTTTCACATGACCACGATCTTCACTACGGTGTAAATAAGCATTCATGATAATGCTCCTATCATTTTTTTAACTTGAACTAATCTTAATCTTTTCACCGCAGCCGACCTAGAGGCGAACTGCAACATGCCGTTCTAAAATTGCAACATGTGTAGATTTTTTGCAGAACCTAGACATTTTAGAGTTTTATCGCGGCATTAAAAAACCCACGTAAAAACGTGGGTCTTTTGCGGTTTAAAGCGATCACTGATTATTCAAGGAATTTTACAGTCACGCCAGAACGTACTTTACGACCTAAATCGTTTGCATCCCAGTTGGTTAAACGGATACAACCATGCGACGCCGTTTTTGAAATGGTCGATGGGTTTGGTGTGCCGTGAATACCGAATGATTTTTTACTTAAACCAATCCAGATATTCCCCACAGGGCCGTTAGGGCCTGGTGGTAAAGACAGCGGTTTTAAGTTTTTGCCCTGAATAAAGTTACTTGGTGAATAGCTGTACCATGGGTTTGGTGCAACACCTGTCACTTTATAAGTACCTGTTGGCGATGGAGTATCTGCACTGCCAATGGTTGCTGGGAATGAGCCGACCATTTGGTTTTGTTTGTTGAACAAATACAGTTGTTTTGCACCTTTGTGCGCCACAATCAGGTGAATGTCTTCAGGTAAGTCATTGCGAACGTTGGTCACCAATAACTTTTCACCCACTTTATTAAATGTTGCATTCGGATTTAATTTCTTTAAGAAATTTTCATCCATGTGGAATTTTTCACCTAACATTTCACTTACGCGGGTGTAGTACAAGCCTTTCATTTTGGCTTGTTCTGCATAGTCATGCGGAATAGATTTCGCATAAGGACCTTTTAAGTCCGCTTCAGTAACCGTGTATTCTACAAATGCAGGACGTGAACCTTGACGTGCAACCAACGCATCCCAAGTTTCTTTGGTTAAAATACCCGTTGGGCTAATGCCATTCATTTGCTGGAATGATGCAATTGCTTTTAGGGTGTTCTTACCACTAGTGCCATCAATTGCACCTGGAGAAGCATGTGAATTGTTCAGCATCACGTGTGCACGTGCATACACAGGGAACTGACCTTTACCAATATTTTCATACCAAGTGGCATTATTTAAACCATCTAAAGTCCATGAAGCTTTTGGTGCTGCTGTGTTGGATGTAGCAGTTTGGCTTGCAGAGCTTTTTGTTGGTGCAGTGCCTACATCGGCAGTGGTATCTTCAGTTTTGTGTAGATCATCTAAGGTTTTTGAAGCCTTATTTAAATCATTTTGTTCTTGTTGCGTAATAGCAGTGTCTGTTGCATTTAGATTATTTTGTGCAGCCGATGCTTCTGTCGCTAAAGGATCAATCGGATCTTCAATAGCGGTATTGCTAATCACTTGTGGATTTAACGGTTGTTCAGCAGTAGATGCAGCAAAAGTAGTCCCTGCAAAAATGCAACTTAAACTCATTGCGAGTATTGTGCGAACCAACATGTAATTCAACCTTGAGAATTATTCATTTACATAGATAAAAACTAGCCAAGTATTGCAGAAAAACTAAGGAGATGCAGTAGTTGTTTTGTGTAAATATGCAAGATAACCCCAATTTTACAGTGACTTTTGTTTGTGTGATGTATTTCACATAAACGTAAGCTGAATTTGAACACTTAGAATAGGCTGAAAAGACGAGCAAGAAATGAAGTTATTAAAACTTCAACCTTTTTGATATGATGGCTGCAAGATTGAAAATGAGTTGGGAAAGTAAATGACGACCTTAAAAAATGATCGTTTTCTTCGTGCCTTATTACGTGAGCCAGTAGATTGCACGCCCGTATGGATGATGCGTCAGGCAGGACGTTATTTACCAGAATATCGTGCTACACGTGCGCAGGCAGGAGATTTTCTTTCTCTATGCAAAAATACTGAATTTGCCTGTGAAGTGACTTTACAGCCTTTGCGTCGTTATGAATTAGATGCTGCGATTTTATTTTCAGATATTTTAACTGTACCCGATGCATTAGGCTTAGGTCTGTATTTTGAAGTAGGCGAAGGGCCAAAGTTTCATAAAACGGTGCGTACCGAGCAAGACGTTGCCAATTTACCTAAATTTAATGCCAAGTCAGACTTAGACTATGTCATGAATGCAGTATCGACCATTCGTTCTGCTTTGGGCGGACAAGTGCCTTTAATTGGTTTTTCAGGTAGTCCATGGACTTTGGCAACGTATATGGTTGAAGGTGGTTCAAGCAAAGATTTCCGTTTCACCAAAAACATGATGTACGCACAGCCTGAAGTTTTACATGCACTATTAGACCGTTTGGCCGATGCAGTGACCGAATACTTAAATGCACAAATTGATGCAGGCGCACAGGCAGTACAAATTTTTGATAGTTGGGGCGGTGCATTGGCCCATCGTGAATATCTTGAATTTTCACTCCACTATATGCAGAAAATTGTGTCAGGTCTGCAACGTGAAAAAGATGGACGTAAAATCCCTATTATTTTATTTACCAAAGGTGGCGGTCAATGGCTGGAGCCAATGATTGCAACAGGTGCAGATGCTTTTGGTCTGGACTGGACAACACCGTTAAATGTCGCACGTCAAACGGTGAGTGGTCGTGCCGCATTGCAGGGTAACTTAGACCCAGCCACTTTGTACGGTTCACCTGAAGCAATTGCCAAAGCAACACGTGCGATGCTGGATGATGCCTATGCCAATGGTGAAAAAACAGGTTATGTAGCCAACTTAGGGCATGGTATTACCCAGTGGGTAGACCCTGAACGTCCTAAAGTATTTATCGACACGGTACATGAATACAGTGCCAAATATCTATAATCGCACAATGATATAGATGGATCATTTGTAGATGTATAGGTGTAATCTCAGCTTCGGTCAGGTTGTCAGATCATGTGGATAACATGGTTAAAGTCAGGACTTGAGTTTTCGACTAAGGCAGCTTCGGCTGCCTTATTTGGAATTTTATTGCTGATTGCATTTGCACTCACTGCATCAATGGGTAGCCAGGAATATTTCGGATTTTTCCGTTACGACTATTTATTGTTTTATGCCTTAATTATTCAAGTTTGTCTTTTATATTTAAAACTAGAATCTTGGGCAGAAGCCAAAGTCATCGCCTTGTTTCACATTTTGGCGATGATCATGGAAATTTTTTTAACCCATCCACAAATTGCATCGTGGCAATATCCTCAACCTGCTGTCTTTAAAATTATGACCGTACCGTTTTTTGCAGGCTTTATGTATTCTGCAGTTGGCAGTTTCTTTGCGCGTTCTTTGCGTTTGTATCGGGTATCTTTGCTGAATTTGCCGACTTTTAGCAATTTGTTGGCTTTGGCAGTGTTGTCTTATATCAACTTCATGAGCAAGTTTTTTATCCCCGATATTCGTTATGGCTTGTTTGCGTGGAGCGTTGTGATTTTCTGGAAAACCAAAATTCGTTTTCAATTACAACGGTCTCAATTACAACTACCGATGTTGCCTGTATTGCTGCTTTTGGCTTTTATTATTTGGGTGGCAGAAAATATTAGCACCTTTTATCAAATATGGTTGTATCCAAGTCAGGTCGATGCATGGCACATGGTCGGCTGGGGAAAACTCGGTTCTTGGTATTTATTGCTTTTACTGAGTCTGGTTTTGGTCATGAAAATTTTGGGTTATCGCGATGCCCAAGGTCAGTGGAGACTGAAAGCTGAAAATCAGCAGCACTAAATCTAAATACGACCTCGAACATACAGAATCTATCTTTAAACTTAAACCCAAATTTGAAGATAAAATCAATCATCGCTACAAAAATGCACAAAAATAATGCATGACTTTGGTATAAATGTTTTGCGTTCTCAGCTACATCTCGCTATCTTAAAGCGGTGTAATAAATGTTACACAAAGCAATAATAATGATTCGAAGCATAATTTTTCGAATAATAAATCTCTGGAGTAAGGTGATGATTAAAAAATTAGCATTGGCTGCTGTCTTGGCAGTGGGTTCTACAGCAGCATTTGCAGACCGTGATGCAGGTTGTGGTATCGGTTCTCAAGTTTGGGCAGGTCAGTCTGGCAAAGTTGCAAAAATTTTAGCAGCAACTACAAACGGTATTTTTGCAAACCAATTGTTTGGTATCACATTTGGTACTTTAGGTTGTAGCGGTACAGGTACAGTAACTGCACAAGTTGTGACATTTACCAATGAAAATGCTGAAACATTGGCACGCGATATGGCAGTTGGTGAAGGCGAAAGCTTGAACGTATTGGCTGAATTATTAAGCATTAAAGCAGAAGATAAAGCACATTTCTTTGCGGTTTCTAAGCAAAACTTTGCATCTATTTATTCTGCAGAAAACCAGACTTCTTTAGAAGTATTGGCATCTTTACAGAACGTGATGGCGAATGATGACGTTTTAAAAGCATACGTTTAAGTTTGAATAAAAGCCCTGCATTATTCGCAGGGCTTTTTTATAGCACAAGAATACGTTTAAGCCTGAATATGTATATAAAATTTATAAAATGTCCATGAAATCCATTATTTTAAGTAGTTTAGTTTTTTTATCTCCTACGGTTTTTGCGTTATCTCCTGAAATATCTCCAATACAGATTCAGCCACTTACAGCCACTTCTACAGTACAAAATACAAATAAATTAGCAATATCTTCCGCACATTATGTGCAAAAAGCCAAAGACCTACACTTGGCAGAACAGGTGACTTGGCAGCGTTTAATGTATGCGCAGCAAGGCAAAAGTAAAGTGCAATATGCAGGCTATTTTGTGTCGGAACAAGGCGGAAGCAATTTAAACCAAGAGTTACTTCGCAATGTGCAGGCATTATTTGAAACAGCGCCTGCCAATCAATCGGTGCAGTGCAAATTTCCTGCACGTAGCCGCTGGTTAATTGAACAATTACAAATTCCTCAACAAGATTTGGCACAGGTGCAATGTCCTGAATTGGACGAATGGATTGGACAAATTAAACCTTATAAAGCAGTGCTGATTTATGCCACAGACTTTATGGGCAATCCAAGTTCTATGTTTGGGCATACTTTATTGCGCTTAGACCCAAAAGATCAAAAACAACTGAATTTAATTTCTTATGCTGTCAATTATGCAGCAACGGTAACGGGCAGCGAAGGTTGGTCTTATGCATGGAAAGGACTTACAGGGCAATATCCGGGTGAATATTCACTGATGCCGTATTACCGCAAAGTAAAAGAATATGGCGATTTAGAAAGCCGAGATTTGTGGGAATATGAACTGGCACTGAATGAGCAGGAAACCACATTTTTAGTGCAGCACATTTGGGAAATGAAGCATGTGCAATTTCCGTATTATTTTATCAGTGATAATTGTGCCTATCGCTTATTGGGTTTAATGGATTTGGTGCGCCCTGAGCTGAATTTACAGCAGCAGTTTAGAGTCGCATCTATTCCAATTGAAACACTAAAAGCTGTAGAGCAGGAAAATTTAGTGGCAGATGTTGTCTATCGTCCTGCTTTGGAAACTCAGTTATTGGCGCAAGCTAGACAACATGGCACAGCGTTGGCAAAAACTGCCCATCAAGTGGCCGAAGCAGAACCTGAAAATGTGGCGGCAGTTTTGCAAAATCACAGCCAAATCGATCAAGCTAAAATTCTGGAAATGGCTTATGACGATTTGTATCTGAAACTGATTGGATGCAAAATTGAAGCCAAAATTGCACAACCGCGACTGAGACAAATTTTAAGTTTAAGAAGTCAGATCAATTTAGAAAAACAACGTCAGGATGTCGCACGCCCTCAGGTCGATCCTGTGCAGGGGCATCATGCACGAAGCTTTGCTGTGCGTACTGGCGAGGTGCAAGGCGAGCATTTTGTAGAGTTGAGTCATCGACAGGCTTACCATGACTTACTTGATCCGCAAGGTGGTTTTCGTACAGGGACGCAACTCAACTTTTTAGAAGCTTCTGTGCAATATCGTGAAGACCGCTTAAAACTGAATCAGTTAGATTTACTCTCGGTGAACTCTTATAACCCAATGACCGCATTTAAAACACCACTTAGTTGGGGCTTTAATTTGGGTTGGCAGCAAGAAGCCCTGAATTCGCACGGGGCTTTTAGCGAAACGGAACAGCATGGTGTTTTAAGTTTAAAAACACAGTTTGGTTATAGCGTGGCTAATCAAGCGCGTGAACATTTGTGTTATGTGCAAATTCAAAATCATGTGCAAGCGGGTAAGGCTTTAGACAAAGGCTGGCGTGTTGGAATTGGCCCAACACTGGGTTGTCAAAATATCTGGTCAGCACGCATGAATAGTTTGGTTCAGCTTGAATTACCGTATTGGGAAGATCGTCACCAATGGCAATTTAAGCTGAACAGCCAGTTGCAATATGTACTCAACCCGCAGCATGTGTTGCGATTGGGTTGGGAATATCAACAACAGGACAAACAGGACTGGAACAAGACCAGTTTAGGCTATGTGCATTTTTTTTAAAGAGCTGTTGAATTTATACTGAATTGTAAAAAACCAGCTAAACAAGTTGAGTTGCTGGTGAAACCCGTTAAAATTTAGCAGTTTCTTTTGGCTGGGTTGTTGTGGATGTATCAAGAGTGTACGCATGAGCTTGCAGAGCAATGGAAGTCAATTTGCGAGCAATTTAAGCCAGAAGATTTGCAAGCGACATTCCAGTTTATTCAAGCACATGCAGAAGATTTTGTGATCGAGTTCTATCAGCAAATGTTGCTTGAAGAACATGCGACAGAATTTTTGTCTGCAGAGATGGTGAAGAATCGCTTAAAAAACTCTTTATATCAGTGGCTAATTTCCAGTTTTGAAGTTCCGTTTCAACACAATTATAACGAGATTGTAGAAAAGCAATTTAAAGTGGGCGATGTGCATGCACGTGTACAAATTCCATCTTGGCTGATTATTCGTGGTGTGCGCGTTATTATAAAAAAGGCTTTTGAGTTTTTTGCAACAGAAGCCAATAGCAACTTAAATCAGTTTAATTATTTAAGCCAAATTTTATGCTTTGCCACAGAAATTATGTGCCGATCTTATGAAATGAAGGTCGAAGTACATAATGATATGAAACATACCTATCGCTTATTTTCTGCCATGCAAGATGTTGCCGTGCACAAAGATCGACAACGCGGAACTTTGCTGGATTGGGAAAATGAACTGATGTTTCAGGTGGTGTCCGATCACACCAAAATGACGCAACCGATTTTATCTAAAACAGAATTTGGTTTATGGTTTATTCATAAAGCGGCTTATGCATTTTCAAGTTCAGAACAAGTACAAACTATTACTGAATTTATTTATCAGGTGGATGAATTAATTCAGAAAATTGGTCAATGTGAAAGTCAGGCACAGGCAATTGAAATGATTCAATCCATTCGTGCCAAGAATCGTGAAATTTTGCATTTAGTCGATCAAATTTTTCAGGTGTCTGAATATATCAGTTCAGGCAATGATGCCTTAACTCAACTGCTCAACCGCCGTTATTTAAATACCATCGTGTCCCGTGAAATTAATTTTTCACGAAAAAATAATTCGCCTTTAACATTGTTGGCGATAGATGCCGATCATTTTAAATCAATCAATGACCGTTATGGACATGCAGCAGGAGATGATGCATTACAGTTTTTAGCTGATGTGATTTTGCAATATGCAAAAGGCAGTGACTATGCCTTCCGAATTGGCGGCGAAGAATTTTTACTGTTACAGATTGATACCACCATTGATCGTGCCTTGGTAGTCGCTGAAAATATTCGTAAACGTGTCGAAAAAGCCACATTAAAAACATCAACAGGTGAAGAATTTAACTTTACCATTAGTATAGGTGTGCATGAATATGATGGGCATCCAGACTATCAACGTTTTTTTGAAGAAGTGGATAAAGCCTTGTATATGGCAAAAAATAATGGACGCAACAATGTGTCTGTAGGTTGAATCTGAAGATGTATCAAGCTAATTTTTTAATCTAAAACCCAAAAATCCCGAACATAAATTTCGGGATTTTTTATTTGATTGAGGAACTTAGCCACAATTTAAAAACTCTCAGGCACCGCACTTAAAAATTCACGACGGGCTTCTTTATCTGTTTTAAAGTCACCTACAAAAGATACGGTACGTGTGGTCGATTCCTGTTTGCCTACACCGCGCATCATCATGCACATATGGGCTGAATCAATCACCACAGCAACACCGCGTGCTTTGGTCACTTCAGCCACAGCTTCCGCAATTTGCTGAGTCAGATTTTCCTGAATTTGCAAACGACGTGCAAACATTTCGGTAATACGGGCAAATTTAGACAAGCCTAAAACATTACCTTCAGGTAAATAGGCGATATGCACGCGACCATAAAATGGCAATAAATGATGTTCACACAGTGAGTAGAACTCAATATTTTTCACCAAGACCATTTCACGGTTGTCGGATGGAAATACGGCATTATTGGTCACTTCGGCTAAGGTTTGGCTATAGCCCGAAGTTAAATACGAAAAAGCTTTAGCAGCACGCATCGGCGTATCTTTTAGACCTGGACGATTAAGATCTTCACCAACGGCGGTTAGGATGTTTGCGTAGGATTGCTGCATAGACATAAGACGTGTTCACTTACACTGATATTGAACAAGGTCGGCATTGTAACAGAAAACTATTGCAATGCCTTGTTTAAAAGATGAAACCGATTACTGTTTAAACTTTGGGTTCTTTTCGCTGCGTTTAAGCAACACTAAAACTGCACCAGTGCCACCTTGTTTTTCAGGCGCACTCACAAAAGCTAAAACATCACGATGCTGACGCAGCCAGCCATTTACATAAGTTTTTAAAATGGCTTCAGGGCCTTTGCCATGCACAATTTTAATCACGTTCTGGTTTTCATCTTTAGCCATTTGAATGATTTGCAAAACGGCTACCCGCGCTTCTTCTACCGTACAACCGTGCAAATCAACAGCTTCAAACCAGCGTAAGTTGCCTGCTTTTAAATCTTCAAAGACTTTATGTTGCAAAGTTGCAATGCGATAGCTCAGCGAAGCTTGGCTGCCCACAGGGTTAAGCATGGCTTGCGTATCGGACAGCAAGGTGTCATCGGTTTCCATAGGCCCTATGGCTGCTGCACGTTTGGCCAGCGTTTGAGCATCTGGTTTTTTCTTGGCAGTGTGTTCGATTTTTACAATATTGCCTGCATCCATTTTTTGAACGCCTTGCATTTGCTGACGAAACAATGCGAGATCATCTTCCTGTTGTTGCTCAGGCGTCAGAACTTTGGGTTCAGACGGCTTAGCAATGCTTGAAGTATGAGGCTGAGTGATTTGCTTTTTAAAAGATTTCAGTAAATTGTACTGTTCTTTAGAAAGCGAAGAATCATGTTTACTCATGGTATTTCAAATTGGATTATAGATTTTCAGGCTGACCAAACAGTGCCGTAAAGGCATGGTCAGGACGTGCTTGTTTCATAAAACTTTCACCGACCAAGAAGCTGTGAATATCATGGTCTTGCATCATACGGACGTCTTCTGGTGTGGCGATACCACTTTCCGTGACCAATAAACGTGCAGGTGGCAACAAGTTTTTTAAACGCAATGAGGTATTTAAATCGACTTCAAAGGTTTTTAAATTTCGGTTATTGACCCCTAAAATACAACGCTCTGAAAGATTTAAAGCACGTTCCAATTCAGTTTCATCATGCACTTCAACCAACACATCTAAATGATGTTCAAAAGCCGTTTCCGACATTTCTTCCAACTGTTGGTCAGATAAGCAAGATACAATCAATAACACACAGTCTGCATGTAAGGCACGTGCTTCCACCACACCATACGGATCAATCAAGAAATCTTTACGCAGAGCAGGCAAGTTACAGTGTGAACGGGCAATCTGAATATTTTCATCTGCACCCTGAAAGAAATCGACATCAGTCAGCACAGATAAACAGGCTGCGCCTGCGGCTTCATATTGCTGTGCAATTTCGGCAGGGTCAAAGTTTTCACGAATAATGCCTTTAGATGGTGATGCTTTTTTAATTTCCGCAATCACCGCTGGGCGTTTGTTATGCAAGGCTTGTGCAAAGCCACGTGCAGGTGTTGCTGCACGTGCCAATTGTTCTAGGTCTGCATAACTGCGTTGTTTTAAACGCTCGGCAAACTCTTCTTTTTTACGTTCTACAATTTTACCTAAAATGGTATTGCTAATATCCACCATGATGCACCTTCCTGATTTGCTTTATGCTTCGTACTGTTTGAGCGTTTTGGTAAATTCAGACAACACGCCCATTTTTTCCAAAGCTTGTCCACCATAAATAATGTCATGTGCCAAAGCGACACCTTGTTTGTAGCTTGTAGTTAGACCCGAAACATAGATACCCGCACCCGCATTGAGTGCAATCATATTGGCCGCTTTTTCGCCTTTGTCTGATTTGTTTTTGCCTAAAGCATCTTTAATCAAACTCAAGCTTTCAGCAGAGTTTTCTACAATCAGTCCTGTTAAAGTTTGAGATTCAATTCCCACGCTTTCAGGGGTAAGTTCCCATTCGGTAATCTCACCATCTTTGAGTTCTGCAACATAAGTGCTCGAAGCAAGGCTAATTTCATCTAAACCATCTTTAGAATGCACCACCATGACATGCTCAGCACCGAGCTGTTTCATCACTTCTGCAATTGGGCGGCACAATTCATTGCTAAACACACCAATGACAAAACGCTTTACACCCGCAGGGTTAGTCAATGGCCCAAGCAAGTTGAAAATACTGCGAATACCCAACTCTTTACGCGGGGTAACCGCATATTTCATGGCTTTGTGATGATTCGGTGCAAACAAGAAACCTACGCCCATTTCACGAATACAGCGTTCCGTTTGTTGCATGTTTAAATCAAGATTAATGCCTGCTTGCTCAAGCAAGTCTGATGAACCTGATTTTGTTGAAACCCCACGGTTACCGTGTTTGGCAATGGTTGCACCTGCAGCTGCAATCACAAAAGCAGAAGCGGTAGATACGTTAAATAGGTTTTGACCATCGCCACCTGTACCAACAATGTCTACGAGAAAAGGAATATCGCTGACATCAATTTTGATGGCAAATTCACGCATTACACGTGCAGCAGCAGTAATTTCATCAATGCTTTCGCCTTTTAAGCGTAAGCCCATCATCAATGCACCAATTTGAGCGTCTGTTGCTTCGCCCGACATAATCGCGCGCATCACATCTTCCATTTGAGGCTGAGTCAGGTGAATTTGTTTTGTAATATGGTTGAGTGCTTGTTGAATATTCATGTGATTTGACTCGCTCATTATGCGTAAATTTCCAAAAAGTTTTTAAAGATTTGATGACCGTGTTGGCTCAGGATCGATTCGGGGTGAAATTGCACGCCTTCAACAGGCAAAGTTTTGTGCTTCACGCCCATAATTTCTTCCATCGAACCATCTGCTTCTTTGGTCCAGCATGTCACTTCCAGACAATCTGGCAAGGTTGCTTGATCAATCACCAAAGAGTGGTAACGGGTTGCAGAAAATGGTGAAGGCAGATTGCTAAAAATACCTGTGTTGCTGTGGTACATATCCGATAAACGACCATGCATCACGGTTTTAGCGCGCACAATGTTTCCACCAAAGGCTTGTCCGATACTTTGGTGTCCTAAACACACACCCAGTAACGGAATTTTGCCTGCAAAATGCTGAATTGCAGGAATAGAAATCCCTGCTTCAGATGGAGAACAAGGGCCTGGGCCAATCACCAAATACTTGGGTTGCCATCGCTCAATATCTTCTAATGTCACGGCATCATTACGAACGACTTTTACTTCCTGATTTAACTCGCCAAAATACTGGACGATGTTGTAGGTAAAAGAGTCATAGTTGTCGATCATTAAAAGCATGAGCTAACCTATTGAAAATTGAACACTTTAAGTGCTAAAGAGTCTGAGATAATTTGCTTTATTCCTGCGCCTATAACGAGAAAGGACTTTATTTTTCTTGTCGAAAAGAAGGTGGAATAAGGAAGCGCTTATCATCATAGCAAAAAATAAGCATTTTCTGCGGACTATTTATATGATAATCCCTGTTAAAGCTTATCAGCGCATTCACCAATTTATAGATTTTCAAAGCTTGCTGCGCAATGTTCAGGTTTGATTTGAAAGAAATGACCACTTAATCAAGCAGGGTCATTCTGCCGTCATATTTTAGCTTCACACTTAAGACAGCATAAAAAATGCGCCAAAAAGTAGCATCATGGCGCATGTTATTAGCGGTTCACGTCAGGCAGTTTGAGTGCAGCGTTTCGATAGAAAATACAAATGTGTAGTAAAGGTATTTTCAATCGGTTTGCTCGAAAAGAATACAGATTTAGGATTTTTAAACGATCTTATTATTTTTGCTCAATAAAAAATAAAAGGTTGTTTAAGATTGGTCGGACAATTTGCATTGCTCAATGCAAGCTTGGCACAGCAAAATGCTTGCATAGATACAGTTTGAGCTATTTTTTGATCTACAATTCAACAGAAATAAAACATAAATGCACTAAAATGGTGCTATGTTTTGCGGTTTTAAATCAAATCAAATGAACAGTGTTTGAATATGGTGCAAATCGTATTTCTGACAGTATAATAGCGACAAAGTAATTTTTTTAAATGATGTATTCTCATACGGAATTCATGGTTTTAGCTTTGCTTTTAAAAGTTGGTACGCTAATTGCTTAATAACTGCCAACTACTAACACGCACTTTCGGGTGCAACAAAAAATCATCGGAGCAAAATGAGCATGGCGAACAAGGTCCTACAACTCATCCAAGAAAGTGGCGCAAAATGGGTAGACTTCCGTTTTACGGACACTAAGGGTAAAGAGCAACACGTTACTTACCCAGCAGATACTATCGATGAAGATACTTTTGAAGATGGTAAAATGTTCGACGGTTCTTCAATTGCTGGTTGGAAAGGTATCGAAGCGTCTGACATGATCTTACGTCCAGATGCTGAAACAGGTTTTATCGACCCGTTTTTTGCAGAGCCAACTGTAGTGGTGACTTGTGATGTTATTGAGCCATCGACAGGTCAAGGCTATGACCGCGATCCACGCTCTATTGCTCGCCGTGCTGAAGAATATTTAAAATCGACAGGTATTGGTGATACTGCTTTCTTTGGTCCAGAACCAGAATTCTTCGTATTTGACGAAGTAAAATGGGACATCGATATGTCTGGCGCGCGCCACACATTAATCGCTGAAGAAGCTGCATGGTCTACAGGTAAAGACTACGAAGCTGGTAACTCAGGTCACCGTCCACGTGTGAAAGGCGGTTATTTCCCAGTACCACCAGTAGATTCTTCTCAAGATATGCGTGCAGATATGTGTGCAAAAATTGAAGAAATCATGGGGCCTGGTCGTGTAGAAGTACATCACCACGAAGTTGCATCTTGCCAGTTAGAAATTGGTGTGAGCTTCAATACCATGGTGCGTAAAGCTGACGAAGTGCAACAGTTCAAATATGCAGTTTGGAACGTTGCGCATCAATATGCAAAAACTGCAACCTTTATGCCTAAACCAATGGTAGGCGATAACGGTTCAGGTATGCACGTACACATGTCTATCTCTAAAGATGGCAAAAACTTATTTGCAGGTGATGAATACGCAGGTTTGTCAGAAATGGCGTTGTACTTCATTGGCGGTATTATCAAACATGCCCGCTCTTTGAACGCGTTGACTAACCCATCGACCAACTCATATAAGCGTTTAGTACCGCACTTTGAAGCACCAATTATGTTGGCTTACTCAGCGCGTAACCGTTCTGCATCTATTCGTATTCCTTACGTGTCTAGCCCGAAAGGCAAACGTATTGAAGCACGTTTCCCTGATCCAATGATGAACCCGTACTTAGGTTTTGCGGCATTGTTGATGGCGGGTCTTGACGGTATTCAAAACAAGATTCACCCAGGTGAAGCTGCAGATAAAAACTTGTATGACCTTCCGCCTGAAGAAGAAGCAAAAATCCCAACTGTGGCACACAACCTAGAAATGGCGCTTGATGCTTTGAAAGAAGATCACGACTATTTATTAAAAGGTGGTGTATTCACCAAAGACATGCTTGATGCTTATATCGAATTGAAAACTGAAGATGTACGTCGTTTGAACACGACGACTCACCCAGTTGAATTTGATATGTACTACAGCTTGTAATACATCAAAAATCTTAAATTTGAAAAACCCGCTTCGGCGGGTTTTTTGTTTTAGATGGTGCAATCATGGTTTTGAATTGGCATGGATTTTATCAAAATATAAGAATTCGCTTAATTTTTTTGGATAATTGCAGGGAATTGCGCCATCGGTCACAAAACTTTGCCTAAATTTGGGCTACACTAGGCTATCTTGTTAAGGTGGCGGAACATGCGAACACAGCCTATTTTTCCCAAGCAGGCAAATCTGCCTTCTGAATTAAAAACATGGCTATATGCAGCAGGTTCTTTGACCCAACAACTGACTCAGCTCGCAGGCGGACAATTTAAAGTTGAACCACTGCAGCAATCTTTTCAGCGTTTAAATTTACAAGATGCCCAGTGGATGCAAATGCCACATTGGCACACTTCATGGGTGCGTGAAAGCTATTTATATGGGTGTGATGAACAGCCATGGGTCAAAGCCAAAAGTATTTTTCCGATTCTAAGTTTGCAAAGCAAAGCCCGTTTATTTCAGCATATTGGCAATAAACCCATTGGCTGGTTTTTATTTCAGCGTACCAATCCGTTGTGTCAAAGGCGTGTGGTTTTGCTCGATGAAGGCTGGACACGACAGAGTTGCTATACTTGGCATGGCTGTAAATTTATTGTGCAAGAAACTTTTTTACCGCGTTTTGAGCAATTTATTCAACAACATTAAGATACGAGATTGGTATGGCATTGGCACAGCAGATCACGTGGCGTGAGCGTTTAGAAGCATATTATTATTTGTGTCGTTTCGATAAACCGATTGGCACAGAACTGGTGTTTTGGCCAACCATGTGGGCCTTGTGGATTGCTAATCAGGGCATGCCGTCTATCGGGATATTAATCCCTATGATTCTGGGCACAATTTTTATGCGCGCTGCAGGCTGTGCCATTAATGACTTTGCTGACCGTAAGGTAGATGGTCATGTAGAGCGTACCAAAACACGTCCTTTAGCCACGGGTGTGATTAGTGCCAAAGAAGCCATTTATGTATTCTTAGGTTTGGTTGCACTAAGCGCAGCCATGTTGTTATTTTTACCAATTGAAACTTTCTATTGGTCATTTGGGGCATTATTTTTAGCGTTTATTTATCCATTTATGAAACGCTACACTCATTTACCGCAAGTGTTCTTGGGAGCGGCATTTTCATGGTCTATCCCTATGGCTTATACCGCTGTAGGTGCAACGCCTGATCTTACTTGTTGGTTATTGTATTTTGGCAATTTGGCGTGGACTGTGGCTTATGACACTCAATATGCAATTACAGACCGTGAATATGATTTGAAAATTGGGGTGAAATCTACCGCAATTTTATTTGGTCGCTATGACATTCAAATTATTTCATTGTTGCAAGCGGGCAGTGTACTTTTGATTGGTACGGCATTGTGGTTAGAAAATTTACTGATTCCGTTTGGTTTAGCGGCATTACTGGTTGTGGTTGCAGACTTTATATACCAATGGAGTAAAACCAAAGATAAAAACCCGCAACGCTGTTTTTGGGCATTTCGTCATAACCGTTGGGTAGGGCTGATTATTTTTGTGGGAATTGTATTGGCTTTAATGTAAACCCTTTCATTGAATAAAAAATCTAACAAAGCATCTGATGATATTGCTGGTCAGATGCTTTTTTTATAGATATTACAGTGATGAACGTGCGCCTGTAGGTAAGCAAATTGTCGCGCGTGCTAACCAGTCCCGCTTTGATTATAAACATCTAAAAGAAGTTTTTGGCTTTGATGATGGCGTTAGCACACAAGCTGAAATGCTGGATCTTATTTTTGCAGAAACCGCAGAAGCAGCCCAAATTCGGGAAAAATTGTATCAGGCACTGGCAATTAAACATTATGAGTTTAATGCGCAGGGAGTGGAGTTGAATCAGCGTTATGTATCTAATGCCATGCTTGCTGAAACTACCACTGAAACGTTTTTACAAGACCCGCAATTGTACTTGCAAGCCACTACACGCCCAGGTGCAAAAGTCCCACATACGTGGTTGATTGATGCCAAAGGTCATAAACATTCAACTTTAGATATTGTCGGTAAAGGTCGTTTTACCTTGCTGACAGGTTTGTCAGGCAAAGCATGGAAAACGGCTGCAGCAGAACTCAACTTGGCCTATTTAGATGTGATTCAGATTGGTGCGCATGAGCATCTAGATGTGTATGCAACATGGCAGCAAAAGTCTGAAATTGCCGATGCAGGTGCAGTGCTTGTACGCCCAGATGATTGTGTGGCTTGGCGGATGCAAGACACGCCATCTGCAGATTTTGACCATTTGGCGTGTTTGAAACAGGTTTTGTCGCAAATCCAATTATGTATTAAATAGACAGCTTTGACTGTTCAGCAATACTTTGTTTATGAACTGCCCACAGCTTGTACGCAGGCTGTGGTTTTTTATCTATTGATTGATTCAAAGAAAGTTGTAGATGAATAAACGTGCAAAAGCCACAAGAAACTTTGTGCCTACACTCGATTTTGATATATTGAGCTTCATTTTGATGCGTTTGAAATAGGAATATATGATGTCACAGTCTGAGCAGCAAAGTCCTGAAAAAAAGCCAAGTCTAAAAAAGATGATTATCTTGGCAAGCTTAGGTTTGTTGATTCCTATCTTTTTGGTCAGCATGGCATTTTTAGCAGTCAATAGTGATGCCAAAAATCAGGAAAAATATAAACAACAGCAGGCAGAAATTATTGCGCGTATTGAAGCGCGTGAAGCTGCAGCACAGCAAGCGAAGCAGGCGGGTCAGACACAAGCTGCTTCAGAAGCTACACCTTAATATCGAGTTGATGATTTCAACTCAAATCTGATTGTAGTTGTCTGATACTTGGAATCTCGGTGTATCGGACAACGCGATAACCTGCCTCGTGAAACATTGCATCCCGTTCTGCATCTTCCTGTTCTTTGCCAATATGTGAGGGGTCATCTAACTCTATAATTGCAATGACCTGCATTTCTGCATTTAAGATCACAAAATCAGTCACTTTACGATTAAACAACGCACGAATTTTATAGTGGTTGTTGGTGATTAATGCGCTAAACGCCACTTGTGCCAAGATGTGATGCTCAGGAAAAGCTTGTTTTAAACGCATAAACATTCTGCGTTCAAAAGCAGTCATCATCGGTTTAGGATAAAAGTTTTTCTTGGGGAAAAATAATTGCTTAAAAATTAAGATAAACAGGGCAAGGCTAGCCAAGCTGCCAATAAGCAAGAAAGTCGATTGACTGGATTCAAACATAGATGATGCGGTGTCGTTAGACCCTAAACGGCAGGAATAAAAAACCCACGTCATAATGCGTGGGTTTTTTAAGAATTTTGGCTCTCCCACCTGGGCTCGAACCAGGGACCTGCGGATTAACAGTCCGTCGCTCTACCGACTGAGCTATGGGAGAATCTGACACGCATTCTATGTGGGTATCTGTTTTTGGTCAAGCTGGAATTGAAAAAAAACCGTAATTATAGATTAACTGCTTTAAAAATAATCATCTAGCTTTGTTTCAACGCAGTTTTTAGAGTGCTTGAATGGCTTTTATATAATCTTCGCGTGTCTGTGGTGGGTTGGTTTTACGACATAAGTTAATTAATTGCAGCATCTCTTGCTGAGTCATTTCTGTTTTCACTTGGCTTTGAATTTGTTTTAAGGTGGCTTGTTGTTGTGCGTTCAGATCACGACTGCATTGATACAGACGTTCATACATGAGTGTCGCAGCAGTTTTATTGCTTTCAGATTTTTGCGTACATTGAAAAATTGCAAAAATCACCACAATCAGAATTGTCCAAAAAATCAGGGATTTTAACCAAGGCGCTTGCATGGGCTTTCAAGTTTTATTGTTGTTGATGAACCTAAGTTAGCGAAAAAATAGAGTCATCACAAGAGGGGATAGCCCGATCTTCACTGTATGGTTTTAATTTTGATTTAAGGGGAGAGTGAGGCCTGTTCCATTCGTTTAGAATATCATATCCACTATAAAAACAATAAAAATTGCAAAAAAAAATCCCACGTCATACTGCGTGGGATTTTTAGAATCTTGGCTCTCCCACCTGGGCTCGAACCAGGGACCTGCGGATTAACAGTCCGTCGCTCTACCGACTGAGCTATGGGAGAATAGATTGGCTCTCCAACCTGGGCTCGAACCAGGGACCTGCGGATTAACAGTCCGTCGCTCTACCGACTGAGCTATTGGAGAATCTGTGGGGCATTTTAGGGATGAAAGTTTAAGTCGTCAACACGTTCATCATCAGAAATGTATTGTTTGCTTTATAAATATTCATTTCATCTGCAAAAATAAAAAAACTGCCCATAAAGAGCAGTTTTTCTACAGAAAAATAGAAATTATTTTTCTACACCAGCATCTTGACCTGCGTATTTCGCATTTGCGTAATCCCAGTTTACAAGGCTTTCTAAGAAAGTTTTGATGTAAACAGGACGTGCATTACGGAAGTCGATGTAGTAAGCGTGTTCCCAAACGTCAATCGTCAATACTGCAACTTTGCCGTGCGCCATTGGTGTGTCAGCATTTGAAGTTTTCATAATAGAAAGTTTGCCATTCACTTCGTCAGCTACTAACCAAGCCCAACCTGAACCGAATTGAGTTGTTGCAGCAGCAGCAAATTCTTCAGCAAATTTTTCGTAAGAACCGAAAGCTTCATCAATTTTAGCAGCCAAAGCACCAGTAGCTTTACCACCACCGTTTTTCGCCATACAGTTCCAGTAGAACGTGTGGTTCCAAACTTGCGCTGCGTTGTTGAATACACCAGCTTTAGCTGCATCGCCTGCAGTTGCTTTGATGATTTCGTCTAAAGTTTTACCTTCAAGCTCCGTACCCGCGATCAAGTTGTTCAGGTTCACAACATAAGTGTTGTGGTGTTTGTCGTGGTGGAATTCTAAAGTTTCTTTGCTGATGTGTGGAGCAAGATCTTCGTAACCGTATGGTAAAGCCGGTAAAGTAATGGTTGTCATGTTTTCAATTCCTTGCATTTTGCTGGGTTTTAACATTAAGTGGCTCTATTGTAATAGATTTCGAGATCAAATTGCGCATTAGGTATAAATAACCATACAGAATAAGACTCGAATGTATACATCTAAAGACTATGTTAAACACAGATGTCATTTGAGTGAAATCGTTGGGTGAAACGGTGTATTAAATTGGGTTATTTAATTCAAAATAACTATACTCAATATTAAACTGTTCTGAAATAGCTTTTGCGAGTCGTTGTACACCATAGCGCTCAGTCGCGTGATGTCCGCAGGCATAATAATGCACGCCTAGTTCTTTGGCTTCATAATAGGTGCGTTCACTGACTTCGCCCGAAATAAAGGCATCACAACCTTGTTCTGCCGCTTTGCCAATAAAATCTTGTGCTGCACCCGTGCAGAACCCTACTTTTTGAATCTGACTTTTTTCGGCAGGAAGATGAATGGTTTTAAAGCCTAAACGCGCTGTGAGATAGTCACGAAATTCGGTTGCGCTCATGGCTTGCTTTAAAAAACCAATATTACCAATAGGATGACGTTCACTCGGGTCTAGGGCTTGCAAATTTTCTAATGCCAAACATTCAGCAATGGCAGCATTATTGCCTAGACTTGGGTGTGAATCGAGCGGTAAGTGATAACCCACCAAAGAAATATCATGCTGGATTAAACTTTTGATGCGTTTACCGCGCATGCCTGTAATTGGGTAAGGTTCGCCTTTCCAAAAATAGCCATGATGTACCAACAGTAAGTCTGCATTTTGGGCAATAGCAGCATCAATAGCCTCTTGAGAGGCAGTCACTGCACATAAAATTTTTTGAACTTCAGACTTACCTTCAATTTGTAAACCGTTGGGCGCGTAATCTTTAAATTCATGTGTATTTAAAGTTTGATCACACCATTGAATAATTTCTTTTAGCTGCGCCATAACTTTCTCAAATTGCTCATATTTAGCCAATATCAAAACATATTTTGTATTGTAACTAAAGCAAGACAAAACTCTTGGGCTTTTTTATGTTTCTATTTGTGTTTCGTTTTACAATAGCTCATTCAATGACTTAATCATCAAAAAAAATTTACTTAGAGGTACAAAACGTGCGCCGGACCTTTACCTGGTTACCTTGGGTGTTACTCATTCTGGTTATTATTGGCTTTGTGACTTGGCAACAACTGCAAAAACCGAAAGCGCCTGTGGCTGCCGATGGGGTCAAAATGCCTGCCGAGAAAGTTGAACCATTAATTGATACAACACGGACAGGTGGGGTGGTGTCGTATAGCGCTGCGGTTAAAGTGGCAGCGCCTGCGGTGGTAAATATTTTTACCACACAAAAAGTGAAACAAATGGATCATCCATTGTTAAATGACCCTGCATTTCGTGAATTTTTTGGCAATCAGTTACCCGATCAATTTAAGCAAGGCCCAAATGAAAACAGTTTGGGGTCTGGGGTCATTGTTCGTCCAGATGGTTATATTTTAACGAATAATCATGTGATCGCGCAGGCTGAACAAATTGTCGTGGCTTTGCACGATGGACGCCGTGCGGTTGCAAAAGTTGTTGGAACTGACCCAGACACAGACTTAGCGGTCATTAAAATTGATCTAGAAAAACTGCCTGTATTGCCATTTAAACTGAGTGGCAATGAAGTGGGCGATGTCGTACTTGCGATTGGTAACCCATTTGGTGTGGGACAAACCGTGACTCAAGGGATTATTTCTGCGACAGGACGTTCTGACTTGGGTATTAATACCTATGAAGATTTCATTCAAACCGATGCAGCAATTAATCCAGGTAACTCAGGTGGTGCATTGATTGATGTGGCAGGGAATTTGATTGGGGTAAATACGGCAATTTTCTCGCAATCAGGTGGTTCATTGGGCATCGGCTTTGCAATTCCTGCACAAGTCTGTCAGCAGGTTTTAAACTCGATTTTAAAAGATGGACGTGTGGTTCGTGGTTGGTTAGGTATTAGTTTGTTGCCTGTGCAACAAGACAACATTTTAGAACCTGCACAAGGCGGTGTAGTGGTTGCTGATGTACTGCGCGGTGGCCCTGCAGCAGAAGCAGGTTTAAAACGTGGTGACAAAATTTTAAAAGTGAATGATGAAGCGATTACTTCAACCTCGCATTTAATTAATTATGTTGCTGCACAAGCACCGCATACGACGGTGACTGTTTCAGTTGAACGTGGTGAAGAAGCCTTAGATTTGGAAGTCGCAGTCGGTGAGCGCAAAGTTCAAAATACCGATAAGCAATTTATTCCATTGCCTGAATAATAGATTTAACAGTAACAATTTAGCCTTGCCCGTTTGCAGGGCTTTTTTGTTGGCTAAGTAAATGGAGATCGACTGGAAATAACCAAAGTGATACGGATAACGTGATTTGATTTATCTCTGGGTAGATACAAAGAGAAGGTGGGCTAAATAAACTGTATTGATGAATGATGATACTTTTTGATAGATCTAATCAATCGAGGGTTTGGTTTTGTGTGGCAAGTGTGGATGTATTCGGTGTTGATGTCTTAGAAGATTTAAACGTGCTGTTTAAACATGATGGGTCTCAACTTAGATAAAGAAAGGCATAAAAAACAGCAACCGAAGTCGCTGTTTTTCTAGATCCATTGAAATTATTGCTCTTGCTGAATACCTGCCACTAACCAGTCTTGATTAGAGCCTGCAGGTTTTACAAAGTGCCAAATTTCTGTAAATGGTTGCGGTAAGCTGTTCAGGTCTTCGCTGACTGTACCTGTAAAGCGTACACTTATGACATATTGACCATTTTCAGTTGCAGAATCGACCACCATGGCATTCAAGTTAGAAAACTCTGCTACATCTTGGTCTTGGTTTGCCATAATGTCCTGATACATCGACTGATATAAATCAGGAGTTAAATAACGCTGAATTTCTGCGATATTACTGGCTGTGTTCATAGACTGAATATGGTTAAAACGCTGACGCGCTACACGTAAAAAGGTTGCAGGCTCTGAACCATCAGGCAATTGATTACCACTGTTGGTATAAGCTGCACCAAATGGCGCGTTATTATTGGCAGCTTGACCAAAAGGCGCTTGGGTAGAAGCGGCAGAACCCCCAACAGATTGACCAAAAATATTGGTATTGTCGTTACGTGGCGCTGCAGCAGGTGGTGTTTGCGCAAACGGTGCCTGATTGGCACCGCTGTTTGGCGCATACGGGTTAGGCGTTAGTTTTTTTTTTGCGCCCATCTTACGGAAAATGAAGAAGGCGACAGCAGCAGCGAGTAAAATCCAAATCCAGCTTGGAATACCACCTTTTTCCTCTTGTGCTTCGGCTGCACTGGCTTGGTCATCTGCCAAAGCATTCGCAGCAACAGCACCAATCGCTGCACCAGCAACACCTGCTGCAACCATACCACCTACGCCTGGGCCAGATTTTTGCTGAGCAGGAGCAGGTTGTTGTGCTGGCGTTGTTTGGCGAGGTTGTTGGTAAGACTGAGTTGGGGCTGCAGAACGGCTCATACCATGACTTTTACCGCCACCTGCACGTTTTGCTTCTGCTGCCAACGGTGCTACCAATAAGGTCGCTGTAAGCATTGCTGCAATCAAACCACGCTGTCGAACTTCCATCAAATTTTCCTATATTAAAATAAAGTTAAGCTGTGTATTTATGCAGGCATTTGCTGCGAATTTCAATATAAATATGATATTTTTTCTTGAAACTGAAAAAATATCATCCAAGGATTTAACCTAAGTTTTCACTTAAATTCATGGCTTCACTTAAAGCTTCATGCAAACGAGCTACCGCAATAATTTGCACACCTGCAATGGCTTTTTGTGGGGCATTGCCACGCGGCACAATAATGTATTTAAAGCCATGCTTAATGGCTTCTTTTAAGCGTTCTTGACCATTAGGCACAGGGCGGATTTCGCCCGACAAACCGACCTCACCAAAAACAGCCAATTGTTGTGGTAGGGCTTTGCCTCGTAAGCTCGAAGCACAGGCCAGCAATACTGCAAGGTCAGAGCCTGTTTCGGTAATTTTTAAACCACCAACCACATTTACATACACGTCTTGCCCTGAGGTTTGCACACCACCATGTCGATGCATGACCGCCAACAACATATTCAGACGGTTTTGCTCCAAACCTAAAGCTACACGTCTAGGTTGACCATGTGCATCATCCACCAAGGCTTGTACTTCAACTAAAAGTGGTCGCGTTCCTTCGCGGCTAATCATGACAATAGAACCTGGAATTGCCTCATCATAACGGCTCAAAAATATCGCAGATGGATTGGCAACCTCGCGTAAGCCTTTATCGGTCATGCCAAAAACGCCCAGTTCATTCACTGCACCGAAACGGTTTTTGACTGCTCGAATCATACGGTAGCGTGAGTCTGACTGTCCTTCAAAATACAAGACGCAATCGACCATGTGTTCAAGGACGCGCGGCCCCGCTAAAGCCCCTTCTTTGGTCACATGACCGACAATAAACAGCGCAGTGCCACTATTTTTAGCAAAACGAGTCAGCAAGGCAGCTGATTCACGAATTTGTGAAACACCACCTGGAGCAGACTGCAACGTTTCGGTATATAAAGTTTGAATCGAGTCCAGAATGGCTACCGCAGGGCGTTCATGCGCCAAAACTTCGTAAATACGTTCAACACAGGTCTCTGCCATGACTTTGAGCTGATCTGTGGGTAAGTCTAAGCGTTGAGCACGTAATGCCACTTGTGAAAGCGATTCTTCACCCGTGATATATAAGGCAGTGTTGTTGGCCGCAGCCATGTGTGTTGCAGTTTGCAGCAAAATGGTCGATTTACCGATACCAGGGTCACCACCAATGAGCACCACAGAACCTGTAACCAAACCGCCCCCCAATACACGGTCAAACTCACCAATGCCTGTGGTTAGTCTGGTTTCATGCGAAACAGATACTTTGTTTAATGTAGTAATTGCTGCAGCTTGTCCTGCATAGCCACCGCCCATTTTGGGTTGGGCACGATGCGTCACCGCAGGGGCAATACTGACCTCATGAAGTGAGTTCCATTCCCCACATTCTGAACATTGACCTGCCCATTTAGGATGATCTGCACCACATTGTTCACAGCGATAGACACTTTTTACTTTTGCCATAACCCAGTCATTGCATCAATTAAAAACTGACTACAGCATACAGAGGAATGTTCGCGAAATGAATGTTATCTGGATTTTTCATGGAAAATCATACAACCACGTGGGTGATTGTATGATTTATGATTTGAACGGAATAATTCAATGAATTGGGCTTATTTAATACAACTCGCCAGATTTGCGCTTCGCAATAAAGTCTTTAGATTCTTTGGCAATCACACCAGACAGTAACAACAAGGCAATTAAGTTTGGTACAGCCATTAAACCATTAAAGGTATCGGCAAATAACCAGACTAAATCTAGGGTGGCGATGGTGCCAATGAACACTGAAGCAATATAAATTAAGCGGTAAATCAACACGTATTTTTCGCCGAATAAATAAGTACAGCATTTTTCACCATAATAGCTCCAACCGAGAATGGTGGAATAGGCGAAGAAGATGATCCCGAAAGTGACGACCCAACCACCAAAGCCTGGCAATAACTGGTCAAAAACCTGTGTGGTGAGTACAGCACCTGTTGCACCACCAAAGCTATTACCTGCCATAATGAAGCCCATTACCAAAACAATCCCCGTGATGCTACAGACAATAATGGTATCAATGAAGGTACCTGTCATAGACACTAAACCTTGACGCGCAGGGTGGTCGGTTTTTGCAGCCGCAGCAGCAATTGGGGCAGAACCCATCCCTGCTTCGTTGGAGAATACGCCACGTGCAACCCCGTAACGAATTACTGCACCAATTGCACCGCCCGCAACTGCTTCACCAGTAAAGGCATCACGGAAAATTAGCTCAAATGCAGGCACGACAAGGTGTAAATTATTCAGGATAATAATTAAACCGCCTGTAACATACAGAATGGCCATAATCGGAACAATCACCGAAGATGCTTTGGAAATCGAGCTAATTCCGCCCAAAATCACCAATGCAGAAAATACGGTAATTACCACGCCAGTAATCCAAGTTTCTACACCTAAGCTATTTTCAACTGCTAAAGCTACGGTGTTGGATTGTACTGAACTACCAATTCCAAACGAGGCGACTGTGCCAAAAAAGGCAAAGATAATCGCGAGCCATTTCCATTTTAGTCCGCGTTCAATGTAGTACATTGGGCCGCCTGACATTTGCCCTTTTTCGTTTTTAATACGGTATTTAACCGCCAAAACACCTTCACCATATTTGGTCGCCATACCAAACAGGGCAGTCATCCACATCCAAAACACTGCACCCGGGCCACCGAGGACGCAAGCCGTTGCAACACCTGCAATATTTCCCGTACCAATGGTGGCAGAGAGTGCAGTCATCAGTGATGCGAAATGTGAAATATCGCCCGGTTCTTTTTGCGCTTTGTCGTGTTTGCAAAAGACTTGTTTAAAAGCCAGTGGCAGCATGCGGAATTGCCAGAACAATAAGCGGAAGGTGAGGAAGACGCCCGTTCCCACAATGAGAACCAGCATGTATGGACCCCAGACCCAACCGCTTAGGGTTTCCATCATCGATTGTAAATTTTGCATAAATTTCTTCTTATAAACGCAGTGTATAAATGCTTAGTTTGTGACTGTAGTTGAACAGTTGTAAAAATTAAGCAAGTGATATGCCAGTCTTTAAAACTTCCTGTTAAAAGAACTTGGTTTTAAGCACGTTATATTTTTTGCATAGTTTTTAGATTTTGACAATTGATGCCTTGAAATAAAATTGACTTTATCTGTGTCAGAAGTCGCAATTTTTCAGACCTGATAAGGTCAATCTATGCCAGCAGAATAGTAAGTAAGCTAGAATTTTTACTAAGCTCAATATAATCTCTCTGCATTAGCACTTTGGTCGCGGCAGTGATCGCGTTATACTTCATCGAAAATATTTTATAGGTGGTCAGATGCGTACCGTCATTTGCTGCATGAGTGTTTTGCTTACAACAGTGGTTTTGGTCGGTTGTGGTCAGTCAGGTACATTACAGTTACCCAATGACCCAAATTACGACAAACGCGCAAAATATTTGTTATATCCAGATGCTGCGCCTAAACGTGCAACGCAATCGGCAACATCGTCAGACACAGCCGTACCTGTGCAACAGCAGTTTGCTGCACCTGCTGCATCTACATCGACTACACCTTAACGCTTTCTAGATAAAGGATACATTCATGAGTTTTACCCGCATTCAAGGGGTTTTGCACGCCGAGCAATGTTCGCTACAACAACTCGCACAGCAATTTGGCACACCACTCTATGTTTATTCAAAAGCGACTTTTGAAAAGCATTATTTAGATATGGATCGTGCTTTCCACTTTATCGATCATCAAATTTGTTTTGCGGTAAAGTCAAACTCGAATCTTGCGGTATTGAATGTATTGGCTAAGTTGGGTGCAGGTTTTGATATTGTGACAGGCGGTGAATTGGCGCGTGTTCTCAAAGCAGGTGGTGATGCATCGAAAATTGTTTTTTCAGGTTTAGGTAAAACTGAAGCCGATATTCAAAAAGCGTTGGAAGTTGGGATTGCCTGCTTTAACGTAGAATCGCATGCAGAATTAGACCGTATTCAAAAAGTTGCGGCAAGCATGAATGTCAAAGCACCAATTTCATTACGGGTTAACCCAGATGTCGATGCCAAAACCCATCCTTATATTTCTACAGGCTTAAAAGAAAACAAGTTCGGGATTCCGTCTGATTCGGTATATAGCACTTATGAATATGCGGCTTCTTTAGCAAACTTAGATATCGTTGGAATTGACTGTCACATCGGTTCACAATTGACCGAAACACAACCGTTTGTCGATGCTTTAGATCGCGTGATTGTGATGATTGATACCTTAAAAGAAATGGGTATTCAGCTCAAACACATTGATATTGGCGGTGGTTTAGGGGTGACTTATAAAGATGAAACTCCACCAACGGTTGAAGAATATGCCAATGCTTTACGTCCCGCTTTAGAAAAGTTAGGTCTTAAAGTGTATATGGAACCGGGGCGTAGTATCTCTGCCAATGCAGGTGTATTGTTGACGAAAGTTGATTTACTCAAACCGACCAATCATCGTAACTTTGCGATTATTGACGCTGCCATGAATGACCTAATCCGTCCTGCGTTATATGAAGCGTGGATGGACATCCAGCCCGTAACCCCACGTACTGATGTTGAAACGCTAGAGTGGGATGTGGTTGGTGCAATTTGTGAAACAGGTGACTTCTTGGGTAAAGAACGTCAGCTTGCGATCAAAGAAAATGATGTTTTGGCTGTAATGGGTGCGGGCGCATACGGTTTTGTGATGAGTTCTAACTACAACAGCCGTGGTCGTGCAGCTGAAGTCATGGTCGATGCAGATCAAGCACATTTAATTCGTGAACGTGAAAGCATTGAATCGCTGTGGGAAAGAGAGCGTTTATTGCCATAAGGGGAATTCGAGATGTTATTAGAATTTACCAAAATGCATGGTCTGGGCAATGATTTCATGGTGGTTGATCTCATCAGCCAGCGTGCGTATTTGGATGCGCTGACTATTCAACGCCTTGCAGACCGCCACTTCGGGATTGGCTTTGACCAACTCCTGATTGTGGAACCGCCCGATTTACCAAATGTCGATTTTAAATATCGCATTTTCAATGCCGATGGTTCTGAAGTGGAGCAGTGCGGCAATGGTGTGCGTTGTTTTGCACGTTTTGTGCATGAACGTCAGCTTACGACCAAAACCAAAATCAAGGTGCAAACCAAGGCAGGCATTGTAGAGCCTGAATTGGGGCAAAACGGTTGGGTGCGGGTGAATATGGGCTATCCAAAATTCTTGCCGCATGAGATTCCATTCATTGCCGATGAGCCTGATAACTTATATGACATTGCGCTGAAAGATGGTGCTGCATTGACCATTGATGTGGTGAACATAGGCAATCCTCATGCTGTGACCATTGTGCCTGATGTATTGACTGCCGATGTTGCAGGTATTGGCCCACAAGTGGAATCACACGAGCGTTTTCCACAGCGCGTCAATGCAGGTTTTATGCAAATCATTGACGAAAAACATGCGCGTTTGCGTGTGTTTGAACGTGGCGTAGGTGAAACCTTGGCTTGTGGTACAGGTGCATGTGCTGCAGCCGTTTCGGGTATGCGCCGTGGCTTATTGTCTAATTCAGTTGAAATTGAACTGGCAGGTGGTAAGTTGCAAATCGAATGGCGTGAAGGCGATGTGGTGTGGATGACAGGGCCAACTGCTAATGTCTATCACGGTCGTTTGGATTTAAATTATTTTCAGGGCTGATGTTTCGTTCTAACATGAACAGCTCTTATCTTACTTAAAAGCACTATTCAAAACGAATGGTGCTTTTTTGTATCTTGCAGCACGGATCAGGTATGCTGTACTGAATGTCACTCTAAAAACTTCTACTCATTATGCCGCAACTGATTTTTTTACCTGGCGCTTCAGGCAATACCGCATTTTTTCATCCGCTAATCGAAAAAATTGAAAAATTGCCGTGGCAGAATGCTGTAAAAATTGTGGCTTATCCTGAATTTAATCATCAACCTGCACATTCACAGGTACATGATTTTGCAAGTTTGCAGGCTTATGTGTTGGCGAATATCCCAGATGATTGCATTATCATTGCACAGTCGATGGGTGGTATTTTTGCAGTTGCTGCCGCGTTGCAATATCCAGAAAAAGTCAAAGGATTAGTATTGGTTGCAACATCTGGTGGCATGGATTTAAGCAGTTTTCAGGTGCAAGATTGGCGACAAGACTATCAAGCAAGTGATTTAAATTATCCTGACTGGTTTGTAGAGGCAAAGGCCGATTACACGGTAGACTTTGCTAAAATCAACATGCCTATTTTGTTGTTATGGGGTGATCAAGACCCGATAAGTCCACTGGCAGTAGGTGAGTTTTTACAACAACAATTTCCACAAGCCGTATTAAAAATTGTGCATGATGGTGATCATTTGTTTTTAGAAACACATGCAGATCAGGCGGCTGAACACATTGCTGCTTATTTATCTCAGTTTGCCGCAGTTCAGCAATCGGAGCGTGACTAATGTACGATCCGCAGCAACTATTAAAGATGTGGCTCAAAGAACGAGAAATACAACAGCAGTCACCGCATACGTTAAAAGCCTACGCACGCGATTTAAACGATTTTTTTAGCTTTTGTGAGCAACAACAACTTGCCTTATATGATGTAGAGGCTGCAGATTTGCGCCATTATTTAGCGCAAAAAGTAGAACAGCAACAATTAAATAGCAGCAGTTTACAGCGCATGTTGTCAGCGATTCGTCAGTTTATGAAATGGGCCGAGCAAGGGCAGTATTTACAATTTAATCCAATTGATAATTTTCAGCTAAAACGTCAGCCACGACCTTTGCCGGGTTTGATTGATATTGAAACGATTCATCAAATTTTGGATCAGCCTGAACCTGAAACTGAAGTACAACAACAAATGTGGCGACGCGATAAAGCGATTTTAGAATTGCTCTATTCGAGTGGTTTGCGCCTAGCAGAGGTACAAAGTTTACGTATCCGCGATTTAGATTTTAACCGTCAATTGCTGCGCATTACGGGTAAAGGCAATAAAACCCGTATAGTGCCTTTTGGTCGCAAAGCCAAAGATGCGGTGATGCAATGGCTGCAGATTTACCCTTTATGGCAGGGCGATTTTGTACCCGATGCAGCATTGTTTATTACTCAAAAAGGTGAACCTTTAAAAGCACGCCAAATTGAAAATCGGGTGAAGTTTCAGGCGCAGCGTGCGGGCGTTAATGTCGATTTGCATCCGCACTTATTGCGACATTGTTTTGCAAGTCACATGCTATCGAATAGTGGGGATATACGTGCAGTCCAAGAAATGCTTGGGCATAGCAATTTAAGCACCACGCAAATTTATACCCATGTCGATTTTGATCAGTTAGCGCGAGTTTATGATCAGGCACATCCACGTGCGAGTAAAAAGTAAAGCTTTACCTAAAGTCGGCATTATTTTTGCAAGTTAAAATATAGCTATTTCATACTGCAAATATTTTTCTCACAGTCAGTTGTAAAGCCTTTGTGCTGTACTTAATACTTTAAGTAAAAGCGCCTTCACCAAGATGTCATTGCAACTATTGTAGAATAATAAAAAAGTGCGTTATGCAGTATAAAGAAGCAGAAAGAGTGGGTCACACGAATAATAGACATGGATGACATTATTTTTTGTTCCACTGCATAACACTTTGGATATCAAATGATAGGCAAAACCATGATTTCGAATCTTCAAGAAAAATATGAACAATTAAGCCCAAGCCAAAAAGAAATTTTTGCAGGTTATGGCTTGCGTCAAGTGAAACATTTTGTCGAAATAAGCTTGCCGATGATCGAGCAAGAACTACCTGCCGATTGTTTGGTGCAGGGTATTAATGCTGAAGGTAAAATGCAGGCGATTCATCCGCAAACGCAACAAAGCTATTTATGGATTTCAGATCAGCAGTGGCAAGCACGCCCAAATGCAAGCAGTAAAATAGATGTAAAAGAAGATTTTATTGCAGTTTGGGAAATTTTTAATTTACAGGCCTATGAATTGATAGATTTAAGTCATATCCACCGTGACTTTTTAGAAACTCAGCAAGTTTAAGCTGAGTTTTTTTATGTCCTTTATCTGGGAGGTGGCGTGGTGAAAGCGCATAAATATCCATCAAAATAAAACAGATTGTTTATTTCATACCCAATAAACTGCTGAATACAGTTTTGTGAACCAGCAGTCACATTTTAAAAGAGCATTTATATCTGAAAAAATACTGCAAAAAATAAAGTTTTCTATCTTTAATGACAGTCAGATTATGGGGTTTTATGTAAGGAACTTTGCTTAAATTGTAGACGGAACTCAATTTGAATTGCATTTCAATCAATCTTGTTGATGAGGGAAATAAATAAAAAACATAATATATAGGACTTACGCACTATTATTTATAGATTCTCTGTGGTAGCAGATGATTTTTATCGAGAATAAAGTCATCAAT
>NZ_NOZT01000029.1:0-641 GCF_002412355.1 Acinetobacter sp. YT-02 | reverse complement strand
TAACCCGAATTACGGATAAGAAAAGCCCTTGAAAAAAAGGTAGTTAGAGCCATTTAGAAAGTTACGACACAACCCAAAGGCTCTAACTACCATGTACGATTTTACAGAAATTTTTTGTATTGTTGATGATTTTTTCAAAAAATTTGAACCCATCTATTGGCAATTTCTCAAGCAAGAAAACAAACGTCAACGTATCAGACAAGCAACGCTATCTTTATCAGAAATTGTGGCTATCTCCATCTACTATAAAACATCTCAAGTACATAATTTTAAGATGTTTTTTAACTTGCTTTGTCAGTTTGAAAGCAAACTCTTTAAAGACTTGCCTTGTTATAAAAACCTGATTACCCTCATCAATCAGCACCAACTTGCTATTCATGCTTTGCTTTATGCGTTGAGCCAAAAAGATGAAAGTTCATATTTATGGATTGATTCAACACCTTTACCTGTTTGTAAAAATAAAAGAATCCCTAAAGGTCATCATGCTTTAGATGAGATTGCTTCTCGTGGTAAAAGTACGATGGGCTGGTTTTATGGTTGCAAATTACACTTGCTGATGAATCAAGAGGGTGAAATTGTAAATTCAGATTTATCAAACGGACATATTGCTGATCTTAAAAAAGTTGAGGATTTAGTGAATG
>NZ_NOZT01000028.1:0-699 GCF_002412355.1 Acinetobacter sp. YT-02 | reverse complement strand
GGGTGAAATTGTAAATTCAGATTTATCAAACGGACATATTGCTGATCTTAAAAAAGTTGAGGATTTAGTGAATGAACCGTACCGGGTTTGTCGGAGAGTCAATATTCTGAGAGACTATCCCTATGACAAAATTAAAATATACCCCTGAAATCAGAGAAAGAGCGGTTCAATTATTGATTGAATCTGAAAAAGATTATCCTTCTACTTGGGCTGCAATCACAGCAATTGCGCCTAAGATTGGTTGTACTCCTGAAACACTTCGTGCCTGGCATCAAAAGCATTTAGATCAGCAAAATCCTATTAAAGTACAACAGATATCTGATCAAGAAAAAATGAAGCAAATGGAACGTGAAATTAAAGAATTAAAGCGTGCCAATGAAATTCTACGTAAAGCAGCCGCTTTTTCGCCCAGGCGGAGCTCGACCGCCCACACAAATAATGGTGGATTTTATCCATAACAATAAAGATCGATATGGTGTTGATGCGATTTGTAGGATTTTACCGATCGCAGCTTCAACCTATTACCGAACTTTAGATCTCGCTGACAATCCAGAACATCGAGCGAAACGTGCTCTGCATGATTTACATCATGCAGAGCAAATCAAACGTATTTGGAAAGAAAGTTTAGGTCGATATGGTGTGCGTAAGGTCTGGCAACAATTGAAACGTGAAGGTTATGTTATCGCACGTTGTACAGTT
>NZ_NOZT01000027.1:0-43918 GCF_002412355.1 Acinetobacter sp. YT-02 | reverse complement strand
TGACGAGAAAGAAGGATGTGTTCACGAGTTTGTGGCATTGGACCATCAGTCGCTGAACAAACAAGGATCGCACCATCCATCTGAGCAGCACCAGTGATCATGTTTTTAACATAGTCGGCGTGACCTGGGCAGTCTACGTGCGCGTAGTGACGAGTTGGAGAGTCGTATTCTACGTGAGAAGTATTAATTGTAATACCACGTGCTTTTTCTTCTGGTGCAGAGTCGATAGCAGCGTAATCTTTCGCTTCACCACCAAACTTACGTGCACATACTGTAGCAATCGCAGCTGTTAAAGTTGTTTTACCATGGTCAACGTGACCGATTGTGCCCACGTTAACGTGTGGCTTATTACGTTCGAACTTAGCCTTAGCCATGAGATCTTCCTTTTTAAAACAACTCATGGAGGATCACTCCATGAGCATTAGGTTTTTTAACTATGAATTAGTTTGCGCTTATAGTAATCGAAAGATTACTCGTCGTCACCTTTTTTACCACCAGACTGGAATTTAGCAATGATGCCATCTGCCACGTTACGTGGAGTTTCAGCATATTTAGCAAATTCCATAGAGTAAGTCGCACGACCTTGAGACATAGAACGCATGTGTGTTGCGTAACCAAACATCTCTGCAAGTGGAACTTCTGCACGAATTGCTTTAGTACCACCAGGTAAGTCGTCCATACCTTGAACCATACCACGACGACGGTTTAAGTCACCCATGATATCGCCCATGTAGTCTTCTGGAGTTTCTACTTCAACTTTCATGATTGGCTCAAGAAGAACAGGATCTGCTTTCATGAAACCGTCACGGAATGCGTAAGAACCCGCCATTTTGAACGATAATTCGTCAGAGTCGACATCGTGGTAAGAACCGTCGAATAATGTCGCTTTAATGCCTACAACTGGGTAACCAGCCAAGACACCATTCTTCATACGTTCTTGGATACCTTTGTCTACTGCACCGAAGAATTCTTTAGGTACTACACCACCTACAACTTCTTCAGCGAATTCGTAGTCTTTACCAGCTTCAGGATCAAGCGGCTCTAAACGTACGAATACGTGACCGAATTTACCTTTACCACCAGTTTGACGTACGAATTTACCTTCTTGCTCAATCGTCTTTTTGATCGTTTCGCGGTATGCAACCATTGGTTTACCAATGTTCGCTTCTACGTTGAATTCACGCTTCATACGGTCAACGATGATGTCAAGGTGAAGCTCGCCCATACCCGCAATGATCGTTTGACCAGATTCTTCGTCTGTACGAACGCGGAATGATGGATCTTCTTTCGCCAAGCGACCTAAAGCAACTGACATTTTTTCTTGGTCAGCTTTAGTTTTAGGTTCAACAGCCAATGCAATTACTGGCTCTGGGAATTCCATACGCTCTAGTGTAATTACGTGGTTTTCGTCACATAATGTATCACCAGTGGTTGTATCTTTAAGACCTACACACGCTGCGATGTCACCTGCACGAATTTCTTCGATGTCGTGACGGTCATTTGCGTGCATCTGTACGATACGACCAATACGCTCACGCTTCATTTTCACTGGGTTATAAACCGGGCTACCCGCTTTAAGAACACCAGAGTAAACACGTACGAACGTTAAGTTACCAACGAATTTGTCGTTCATGATTTTGAACGCTAACGCTGCGAAAGGAGCTTCGTCAGACGCTTCACGAGAACCTTCAGTTTCGTCTTTGTCGTCTAAGATACCTTTGATCGCTTCAACGTCAGTTGGTGCAGGTAAGAATTCAATTACTGCGTCCAACATACGTTGAACACCTTTGTTTTTGAATGCAGAACCACACATTGCAGGTTGAATTTCACCCGCTAATGTACGTTGACGTAAACCAGCAACGATTTCTTCTTTAGAAAGTTCGCCATTTTCTAGGTACTTGTCCATGAGTTCTTCTGATGCTTCTGCAGCAGCTTCAACCATGTTCGTACGCCATTCTTCAGCAGTTGCTTGAAGGTCAGCTGGAATCTCACCGTATTCAAACTTCATACCTTGTGAAGCTTCATCCCAGATGATTGCCTTCATTTCGATTAAGTCAACAACACCTGTGAATGTGTCTTCTGCACCCACTGGAACAACGATAGGCACTGGGTTTGCACCCAAGCGTGTTTTCATTTGTTCAACAACGCGGAAGAAGTTTGCACCTGTACGGTCCATTTTGTTCACGAACGCTAAACGAGGTACTTTATATTTGTTTGCTTGACGCCATACAGTTTCAGACTGAGGTTGTACACCACCTACAGCACAGTAAACCATACATGCACCGTCAAGAACACGCATAGAACGCTCAACTTCAATTGTGAAGTCAACGTGTCCTGGGGTGTCAATTACGTTAATACGGTGTTGGTCAAACTGGTTACCCATACCTTTCCAGAAGCATGTTACAGCTGCTGAGGTAATAGTAATACCACGTTCTTGCTCTTGTTCCATCCAGTCAGTTGTTGCTGAACCTTCGTGAGTTTCACCAAGTTTGTGACTTTCACCTGTATAGAACAAAATACGTTCTGAAGTTGTTGTTTTACCCGCATCGATGTGCGCAGAGATACCAATGTTACGGTAACGAGAAATTGGGGTTTGACGTGCCATGATTTCTAGCATTCCTAAATTTTGTTGTTTAAAACAGGACGCTTTAAGCTGACTAGCAACTTAAAGCGATTTGATGACAATTCAGTGACAACCGATTCATCACCCTCCTGATTAGGGCCTGTTTTATCCGCTTAGAAACGGTAGTGAGAGAAGGCTTTGTTGGCTTCAGCCATACGGTGCACATCTTCACGTTTTTTGATCGCTGCGCCTTTACCTTCAGATGCATCAAGCAACTCGCCAGCAAGACGTAACGCCATAGTTTTTTCAGAACGCTTAGCAGCAGCATCTACCAACCAACGCATCGCTAAAGCAGTACGACGGGATGGGCGTACTTCCATAGGAACTTGATAAGTAGCACCACCAACACGGCGTGCTTTTACTTCGACCATTGGACGAACTTTTTCAAGCGTAGCTTCAAAAAATTCAACTGGGTCTACTTTAGATTTTTCTTGAACGCGGTCTAAAGCACCGTAAACGATACTTTCAGCAATAGATTTTTTACCATCTTGCATTACGTGGTTCATGAATTTAGCGATTGTTTGGCTGCTGAATTTAGGATCCGGAAGGATTTCACGAGCAGCGACTACGCGACGTCTTGGCATTTTAAACTACCTATAAATATGACACTTCAGGGTGATCCAGCCGTAGCACAAAGTGTCGTGTGCATTTCGCTGGCCTTACTACACGTCGCTTGAATTTCACAAAATTAAATGCAGAAATCAGACAAGCGAGACGATAAAGGATTGCAGTTCTACGAACTAAGAGCTTAATCTTTAAAGGATTATTTCTTAGGACGTTTAGCACCGTATTTAGAACGTGACTGGTTACGATCTTTCACACCAGCACAGTCTAAAGAACCACGAACGGTATGGTAACGTACACCTGGTAAGTCTTTAACACGACCACCACGGATAAGAACAACACTGTGCTCTTGTAGGTTGTGACCTTCACCACCGATGTAGCTAGAAACTTCAAAACCTGAAGTTAAGCGAACACGGCAAACTTTACGCATTGCTGAGTTAGGTTTTTTAGGTGTAGTTGTGTAAACACGTGTACAAACACCACGACGTTGTGGACAAGCCTTCAACGCAGGAACTTTTGATTTTTCAACCAAAGTCGTACGACCCTTACGGATCAACTGATTTGTTGTTGCCATGTGGCAATTCTCCCGTTAATAAAAAGCCCCAAAAACATACTACTTTTTGAGGGCATGCAATTGTAAGCGAAGATAGAAAAATGGTCAATATTTCATAGGCAGTTAAAATACCAACCAAATTTCTACTTATCACTTGTTTTTATTCAGCTTTTGGCTTGCGAGTACTTGTACGAGTTCTCGGCTTTTTTGTAACCTGCTTTGCAGTTTCTGTACTTGATGTTACTGGATTTTCCGAAACAGTTTCAGCCACTTGGGTTGAATCTTCCACAGGCTCTAAAGCATCTTCCAGCATATATTCATCAATTTCTTCTGCAGGTACAGCAGGTTTTTGCGGTGCAACTTCAGCATGTGGCTCTAGCATTTGATCTGCCAATTCTTCTAGACCTTGCTGAATATTTTCATCGAGCTGTGCTGCAGTTGTTTCCACTTTGTCCGATTTTTTCTGCACTTTTACCGCTCGGATACTTTCATGGTCTGATACGGTTTGCACTAAAGCATCTGACGGCGCAGATTCCGCGCGCTCTTGCCCCGCTACTAATTCATCTTGCTCCGCATGTTTAGCTTCATTGCCCTTCAATTGCTCCAAGAGTTTAGGCGCAGCCTGTGCCAGCAATTCCAACGATTTTTCATACGCATGAATGGCTGATAAATTGCTGTCTTTATGCTGAATTAAATAGCTACGGGCATTGGAAAACACTTGCTGTGCCTTGTGATGCACATCTTCCACCAATTTCCAGCTATATACTGCACTCACCGATGCGGTTGCTACAGGCGTGAGTTTATTCAACATGGAAAACTTAGGTACATGATTCAACCACGGCCATTTGACTTGACCTTGCTCATTTAAGAAGTATTTCTTTAATACCTCATAATCATTGCTTGAACCGAGCATATTTTGTAATTGATGCACATCATGAGTTTGCAGCATATTAGATAAGGTTTTTAGCCCCATCAACACTGCTTGCTTTTCTGCAATGACGCCTAAATCAATTTGTTTAAAAATAAACTGAACAATTTCTTGCTCAGTGTCTTTATTCAGTTCAAAACCGTAGGCACGCCCAACCTGATAAATGGTACGTAAAGACATCACAATAGATGCAGGCACATCAATGGTTGAACCGATTACTCCTGTTGCACCTGTCAATGCGCCTTGCAGTGATGCAATCCATTTATTTTGTTCTGCAAGTGCCTGACTAATTCGTTTAGAACGATCTACATCTTGAGTCAATTCTTCTAAATCGCGCACACCTGCTTGATCAAGCACATCATCAACAGAGCTAATATTGGAGGTAAAACTATTCAGCTGATCAAATAAATAATCTGAAATTTTGTCGGAAAAATCGGGCGACACAAAACTCGCCACCTGATTGACGCGGTTATAGTGACGACCTAAAAGCTGACGTGAAACTTGAGGCACATGCTGTCTGAGCATGTGTTGAGGATTGTCATATTGACGCGCTTGAAAAGCACTAAAGCTACGTGCCTGACCTTCAATAATTTGCCCTGATTTTGCACTATGCTCATCCTTCGCTACAGTACCCGGTGCAACTTGCTGCAATACATGGATGCCTGTACTGCTGAGCTTTTTAGCCACCCCAATCGCATTCGAGAAGAATCCGCTTGATTGTTTATTCTTGGAATCTGACATTCTTACTCCTCATTTTTAATTTCTATGATTTATGGGTAGATACTAGGTGTAGTCTAAGTTTATCTCAATATGATTGTGTATCTTTTGGTTGGCTTCCTGCATCTCATTTACCGCTTCGCTGCGGTTTGATCTTCCCTGCAAAGTGGCATCATATTTGCCATAAGAATTCAAAATTCTTTCTGCTATTATGAACGCAATTGTAAGACATGAGTCATACCGTATCAGCGATTGCTTGGCAGTCACGGTGTTCGGCTCAACATTATCACCATAAAAGGGATCTGTAGATGAAACGTGTTGTAATCACCGGCATGGGCATTAACTCGTGCATTGGTAATACTTTAGAAGCTGTGACTCATTCTTTACAAAACGGTATTTCTGGGACACGTTCCAACCCAACTTATGCTGAACTTAATTTCAAAAGCCACGTAAGTGCAGCAGCAGAACAAAACTTTAACCACATTGACCGTAAATTAAAACGCTTTATGGGCGTGTGTGCGATGTACGCTTACAACGCTGCAGTAGATGCCATTGAACATGCGGGCTTAAAGCAAGAAGATTTAGCAGGCAACCCACGTTACGGTATCGCGGGTGGTTCAGGCGGTAACTCAACTGCATCTGTTGCAGAAATGATTGAGCTACTTGAAGAAAAAGGCGCACGTAAAATTGGCCCGTTCTTCGTACCACGTAACATGTCGAACACCATTACGGCAAACTTGGGTGTTGCGTTCAAATTACAAGGTATCGCGCACTCAATTACCAGTGCATGCGCAACTTCTGCCGATGCAATTGGTTATGCCTACAACCTAATTCAATTGGGTAAACAAGATTTAATGCTTGCAGGTGGCGGTGAAGAAGATCACTGGTCACAAAGCTTATTGTTTGATGCGATGGGTGCTTTGTGTTCTAAATACAACGACACACCAGAAACAGCATCTCGTCCGTACTCTGCAGACCGTGATGGTTTCGTCATTGCAGGTGGTGGTGGTTTCGTGGTTCTTGAATCACTTGAACACGCACAAGCACGTGGTGCAAATATTTTAGCTGAAGTGGTTGCGTATGCTGCAAACTCTGACGGTGCAGACATGGTTGCACCAAGCGGTGAAGGTGCTACACGTTGTATCTTGATGGCTTTAGACGAAGCGAAACAACACGGTGTAGACGCAATTGACTATGTGAACACACATGGTACTTCTACTCCAGCAGGCGACGTGACTGAATTGAAAGCCATGGAACGTGCGTTTGGTGAAGGTAAAGTGCCTGCTCTTAGCTCAACGAAGTCAATGACTGGTCACAGCTTGGGTGCTGCAGGCGTTCAAGAAGCAATTTATTCTGTCTTGATGATGCAAAACGACTTCATTGCACCAAACATCAACGTCACTGAACTTGATGAAGGCGCGAAAGCATTTGATATCGTACTTGAAAAACGCGACACAAAATTGAATACTGTGATGAGTAACAGTTTTGGTTTTGGCGGTGTAAATGCCTGCCTTATTTTCAAGAAGTGGGATGAATAATCTCCTATAGGATAGTCGATGGATGCACCTTCTGATGCTTTTTTATGGGTAAAAGCATTACATATTATTGCCGTGGTTTGCTGGTTCGCTGCATTGTTCTACTTACCACGTTTATATGTTTACCATGCCATGAGTGAAGATACACTGAGCCATCAGCGTTTTGAAATCATGGAGCGCAAGTTGTACCGAGGGATTATGTGGCCGTCTATGATTGCCACCCTCATCACGGCACACTTTTTGGTAGATTGGGGCGATGCGACCCGCAATTACCACGATGCGTTATGGTTTTACCTGAAAGTAGCATTGGTCGGTTTATTGGTGATTTACCATTTGGTTTGTGGCTATTACCGCCAAAAACTGATTGGCAATGCGCATTATAAATCACACAAGTTCTGGCGATTCTTCAATGAAATGCCGACTGTGCTGCTATTAGCGATTGTAATTTTAGTCGTGGTAAAACCACAGTTCTAAAATTTGAAACGCCAAGTATCCTGACATCTCAACCTGATTCGGTTGTAAAAAAACCTCAGTGCAAAGAACTGAGGTTTTTTATGGGTGACAACTAAAAACAGCACTTATGCTTTAATTCAACGTATTTGTGAGTAAGGCTGAAAGCCCAATGCCGCTGCTTGTTTCTGCTGAGATTGAGGAATCGTGACAATAGCAATTTTTCCATCTGCACCACCACAGACCTGTGCATACATCCGCCCATCTGAACCTACACTGGCCCGCTTCACCTGAATCTGTGCTTGCTGTAAACGCTGAACAATTTCCGTAAGGGTTAAACCTGAATCTGGCTCACACTGTCGATGTTGCAATGATGTGTACATTTCGACCTGCGCAGTAGGTGTTGTGGATGTAGCAGCATGATTGGCACATGCAGTCATCAGTATTGAAACCGCTACTACTGCAATAGATTGACTAAATATCTTCATCACATACCCTCTTTCAATATTAAAATTAAATATTCAAATTAAATATTCAAATTAAATATTGAAGCACGATCTTTGCAATAACACTGCGCTAGAAATGCAAACAGATGTAAGCATCTCGCTCATCCAGATAACTGTTCAAGCACCGACAAAATTTGCGCAAAACACTGAATTCTATGTTTTGGTGCAGCCAAGTCTAACTCCTGAGCCGAACCATAGCCGTATTCGACTGCAACACAATCGACTCCATTGGCTCGTGCACCTAAAATATCGTGTTCACGATCTCCAATCATTAAACATTGTTCAGGTTGCAATTGTTCTTGCTGCAAAATATAGGCAATTAAATCCGCTTTATTGGTACGCTCACCATTTAGTTCGCTACCGTAGGGATATTCAAAATATTGCAATAAATCGAAGTGATCTAAAATTTGGCGTGCATAAATTTCAGGTTTGGCTGTTGCTAAAAACAGTCGATAGCCTTGCTGTTTTAAATCTGCCAATGTTGCAGCAACATCTTCAAAGACATGATTTTCAAATAAGCCTGTTGCAGCAAAACGCTCTCGATAGCCTGCTAAGGCTTGCTCTGCCAATACGTCATGCACATCTACATGAAGTAATTTTGCCAAAGAGGCTTTTAAGGGCGGCCCGATAATCCAATCAATATTTTCCGTATCTGCAATAGGATGTCCAACCTTAGCCAAACCATAACGCGCAGAAGCGGTAATGCCCTCTTTCGGGTCGGTCAGCGTGCCATCTAAATCAATTAAAAGGTTCTTTATCACAATGTCAGCCTATGTGCCTAAATGACTATCGAGTGTTACTCCAAAGTTGCCTATACTAACGTAAATAGAAGCAATTAAGGATATGTGTGTGCGACCAACAGTACTATGTTTTTCTGGTTTAGACCCTTCGGGTGGCGCTGGTTTACAGGCTGATATTGAAGCCGTTGGCAATAGCGGTGCACATGCAGCGATTGCCTGCACAGCACTGACCATTCAAAACTCTCAGCAAGTATTTGGCTTTGAAGCAACGTCTAAAGAATTGTTATTGGCGCAAGCCAATGCGGTGGTGAATGATTTGCCCATTAAAGTTGTAAAGTCGGGCATGTTGGGCACCACTGACAATATTGCAGCGCTGGCAGATTTTTTACGTGCACATCCTGATTATTTATATGTGCTTGACCCTGTTTTGGTTGCCAATAGTGGTGGTTCTTTAGGTGATCAAGCGACTTTGGTTCAGGCATTTGTCGAGTTGATTCCACTGGCGACTTTAATCACACCAAATACTGTGGAATTACGTGCCTTAACGGGTGAAGATGATTTAGAACGCGCAACAGCTAAATTATTTGCAATGGGCGCGCAGGCCGTTTTGGTCAAAGGTGGGCATGAAGATACCCCTGATCATATTCGTAATGCACTGTATATTAACAATGAAATGGTTTCAGAAACCCGCTGTCCACGGCTTGAAGGTGAATATCACGGTTCAGGCTGTTCATTGGCGAGCTTTATTGCAGGGCGCTTGGCAATGGGAGATCAACTGAAACAAGCGGTACAACATACTGAAACTTGGTTGTTTGGTGTGCTTAAATATGCGGAAACGCCTGTACCGAACGGACAGAAAATTCCGAAAAGGTTTTAGTGCTTATCGTTCAACTCCTTCAAACCCTGATCACCTTGTATCAGGGTTTTTCATTGCAACTTTTTAACGTTCGTGCCGTTGTTTCAAATTTTCGACATGTTGACGATTGGTTTTCCAAGACTTATCAAGTAGTTCTTTTTCAATTCTCAGCTGAATACGTTTCAGTTTCATCGGTGAAATGACTTCATACCGAAAACCTTTGACATACTCAACCCATGCACTGCCTTTAAAAACATTGTTGGGCAAAGAGGTCTTAAACTCACAGTCTGGCATAAATACAATCACAGAATGCAGATATTCAGGCTCGACAATATCGCTCAATACTGATTCCAAAACTTTTATATGCTTATAGTTCTGATAGACAGGATTTTGAAACTTGTAGGTCTTTTTATAAATTTTTTGTGTCCATACTTTTTGGCGTTCTCCACCAAAAATCCAGCCTTTATAGTTTTTTGTTTCAATCACAAAAACCCCAAAAGGACTCAATAAAATATGATCTATTTGAGTTGTTCCTGCGAACTCATCAGGCAAAGTTACATCATTCAACAAGATATAACGTTCATCTAAATACAACTTCACATGCGTACTTACTGCGAGTTCCCCCACCTTTCCCTTTAGAAAAGGTTTGAAAATTTTGATCAGCCCTACACCTGCAACAAGCAGAATAAGCCACCAAAACTGCAACAATAATGTTTTTAACATTTCCCCTGCTCTATTTTATTTTGATCAAAATTGTTGTTGAATCTCAGTCATTTAAACTTTTGAAGTTGAAGATTCTAACTTTAACAAAATCGCTTTATTATCCAACCCGCCTGCAAAGCCCACCAATTTTCCACTTGCACCCACCACCCGATGACACGGTGCAATAATCGAAATTGGATTTTTGCCATTTGCCGCCCCTACGGCACGCATCGCATTCTCACTACCAACTTGTTCGGCAATTTGCTTATAACTACGAGTTTCCCCAAAAGGAATGCTTAATAACGCCTGCCAGACTTTCTTCTGAAATTCAGTGCCTTCAAAATCAAGAGGCACATCAAATTGCTGACGCTGACCTGCAAAATACTCTTGGAGTTGCTGCTGAGTTTTGAGCAAAATTGGATGATCATCTTGTCGAACTAAACTGGCTAAACGTACCCGTTTATGATCTTCGTTATCCCACATTACCGCAACCAATGCGTGATCGTGAGCCACCAATTTAAGCACGCCTACAGGAGTGTCCATTTCAGTAAATGCCAATTGCATTATTTTTCTCCTCAAGCAGGTTGGGTATCAGGTCATCCTGTTTTTAACTCAAACCGATCTGTTATTGAGCACACACTAAAAGACTGCATTCCAAGTTAGCTGGATGAAATTTTCATAAGCACCAAACCTGAAATAATCAGAACTGCAGCCAACATACGCATAGCACTGGCAGGTTCGCCTAAAACAAAAATACCGACTAAAAATGAACCGACTGCGCCTATACCTGTCCAAATCGTATAAGCCGTGCCTAATGGCAAAGTACGCATGGCATAGGCCAAAAGCGCAAAACTTAAAATCATAAAAAAGATAGTCACGATACTGGGCGTTAATTTACTAAAGCCGTCAGACAACTTCATGGAGTATGCCCAAACCACTTCAAAAATACCCGCCAATATCAACATCATCCAGGCCATAACGCCCTCCTTCAATAGCATGAAATCAGGCCGTCCTGAAGATTTTTCTTGTCGAGTGTTCAGTCACTTTGACTATTTCTAAAAACCCAAACAAGGGAGGTCGTTCCTCCTGTTGCAATTTAAGCCACCGCGCAGCGATGATCCGTCTATTTTAAACTTAAAATTTTGCGCGCACCATTCAATACAAACATGGCCACAACTAAGCCAATAATCAGGTCTGGATAATTCGACCCTGTCAGCATCACCAAACCGCCCGCGATAATCACACCTAAATTCACAATCACATCATTGGCGGAAAAAATATAACTGGCTTGCATGTGGGTTCCACCATCTTTATGCCCTGAAATTAGCCATAAACAGGTGACGTTTGCCAGCAATGCCACAGCACCAATGACCATCATCAACATGGATTCAGGCTCACTGCCTAAGAAGAAACGGCGCAGGACATCAAAGATAACCAGTGCAGCCAAACCCAGTTGTACCCAACCAGACAAATGTGCAGCTTTGAGCTGTTTCTTGGCGGATTGACCCACGACAAATAAAGCCAAACCATACACGGCGGCATCGGCAAACATATCTAAGGAGTCAGCAATTAACCCAGTCGAAGATGCAATTAAACCTGCAATTAATTCCACCAAAAACATAGCGGCATTAATACCAAGCAAGGCATATAGCACTTTTTGTTGTGCAGCGCTGTTAGATACAGGCGGTTCAGTTTGTGTATTGGCTTCAGTCTGTTGCAACACAGCACCCAAACCCAATGCTTCTAATTTATGGGTAATTTCTGTGGCAGATTGGTTGCTGTGATAAACCTTTAAAAGTCGTGCAGGTGAATCAAAAGACAAGGCTGCAATATCATTATGATCTGCCAAAGCAATCCGCACCATTTGTTCTTCTGCGCCACAATCCATTTTAGGAATATGGTATGCACTCACCCACGGACTCAAAAGTTCCGAATCCAAAATTGTTGCTTTATCTGTCTTGGCAGTCGTTGCAGATGTACAGCTATTTTGATCAGCACAGCTTTTTTCTGTATCGCAAGACGAACCACAGCCTGTATCGCCACATGACTTGGAGTGTGTAGGCGCAGTTGCACAAGGCTGGTTTACATTTTTTTGCGTATCACAACCACAGCCAGTATTGTTTAGATTTTGGTTTTCTAAGTTTTTATCTTGATTCGATTGAGGATCTTGAGTTGATGAAGACATACGCCACACCCAAAAATACAATAGGCTCAGTATAAACCAAGCCTATGTATTTAGGGACAATCTATTCTATTTAGAAGCAGCAACGATCCATTGACTTAATCATTGATAAATACCCCTAATCATTAAAACCTGAAACGCAAGCCTATCGCATATAAGCCGCTCTGCTCGGAATCGGTTGCAGACTGCCAAGCAGTGTGTTGATCACCTTTCGTATACTCATAACCTGCACTGATATACGGCATGATGTTCTTGCTGATTTCATAACGCATTTCCACACCCACAGCTGCGCGGTTGAGTCCTGTTTTTTTCGCATATTTGGCATCATCCTGCAGAATAACATCTACATCTAAATAAGGCTGTGCGATCAATTTCTGAGTCAATAACAGATCCCGTGTGGTTTCCAAACTCAAAGCCGCATATTGATCCTCACCCAAATAAAAATAAGCATCGGTTTCAAAAAAATATGGAGCTAAACCATGTAAGCCAAACACAGCGTCAAACTTATCTTCTCGGTCTGTTTGATGCTCTTGCTGATTCACTTCGTGTCGATAACGCACACCTGCTTGCACATCCCAAAAATCTGAAATCATACGACTGTATAACAACTTGGCATCATATTCAGTCGCTTGTGACTCTTGCTTATCGCTATGAATTTTCACAAACAACTTGTTTTCATCAGTTCCGATACGAGTTTGTAATTTAGATTTGAGCACTCCCTCGGCATGATCATTCAATTGCCATTGCGTATCTAAAGTGCTCACCGCGTACACCTGCGCACCATGTTCTTTACGATGATCGTGTGACTGCGACTCTTGCACGGACGAATCGGATTGATGCGATTGATGCGATTGATGCGATTGATGCGATTGATGCGATTGATGCGATTGATGCGATTGATGCGATTGAGTATCAGCCTGAGCTGCAATTGTTGCAATCTCTGCTGAACTGGCATGTGCACTATGCACCTCTGTCGCTGCTAGCCCAACTGTACTGATGCAGCAGACAGAAATACTTAAAACTGTTTTCGCAAAAAGATTAATGTTGTGCATGTGCTGCTCCTTTTTGCGCTGTCGCTGAAGGGGTTTGAGTGGCTTGAATTGCTGTGGTTGAAAGCGGTTCATTTTCACTCACCTGCGCTACAATCAATTTATTCATCATTCCCGCGCTCATGTGATAGAGCAAATGACAATGTATTGCCCATTCACCTAATTCATCTGCAGTAAGCAGTGCAGTTACAGTTTGACCTGGCGGCACAATTAAGGTGTGTTTATTCGGCATTTCTGCTGCCGTTTGACCATTTTCCAACTGCATAAACATGCCATGTAAATGCATTGGATGTGCCATCATGCTGTCATTGATAAATTTAATCCGAATACGCTCACCATATTTCACCTTGAGTGGTGTGGCATCACTAAATTTCTTACCGTTGATTGTCCAGATATAACGCTCCATCGTACCGCCTAAACGCACGACCAATTCACTGCTTGGTTCACGTGTATCTGCTTGTGGCTGCAGCGATTTCAAATCTTCATAGTGCAAGGCTTTATGCCCCGCGGGTGTAGAAGCATTTGCCCATCCATATACCACCGCATTTTTGTGTTCTGTTGAAGGCATGCCATGTTGTGTATGCGTATTTTCAGACATTGTTGCATGGTTCATCTTGGAATGATCCATTTCCGACATTACCGCATGATTCATCTTGGAATGATCCATTTCTGACATCGCTACATGGTTCATCTTGGAATGATCCATTTCCGACATCGCTGCATGATTCATCTTGGAATGATCCATCTCCGACATTGCTGCATGGTTCATCTTGGAATGATCCATTTCAGACATCGCTGCATGATTCATTTTTGAGTGATCCATTTCAGACATCGTTGCATGGTTCATCTTGGAATGATCATCGCCTGAATGCTCTGTAGCATGCCCCATATCTTGCATGGTGAGTAAAGCACGCGGGCGCGCTGCAGGGAGCTGTAGATTTGATGTTGCAGAATGAAGTTCACTCTGCAAGCTACCCACAGCAAAACCTGAGCGGTCTATTGATTCCGCTTCAATTTGATAATGCGCTGCTTGAGGTTCAACAATCACATCGTAGGTTTCTGCAGTGCCGATACGAAATTCATCCACAGTAACAGGTTTGACTGGCTGACCATCGGCACTGACCACTGTCATTTTTAAGTTTGGAATCCGCACATCATAAAACGACATGGCAGAGGCATTGATAAAACGTAAACGCACTTTTTCATTTGGCTTAAATACACCTGTCCAGTTCTGTTCAGGTGTCTTGCCATTCATTAAAAAAGTATAGCCTGTGACATCGGAAAGGTCGGTTTTCAGCATGCGCATCTGATTCCACATTTTGCGGTCTGACCATGTGGCTTTTAGCCCATCACGCTGTACTTGACGCCAAACATCACCTAAGGTTTCACGCTGATTTTGATAAAACTCGGCTGAAATTTTTAAATCTTTCTGAATTTGATTGCTAGATTTTTCATGAAAATCTGACAGCATCACCACATAATCACGATCTGTGTATTCATGTGCGTTTACGGCTGGCTTGGCTTTAGGATGAATCACCAAAGAGCCGTATAGACCATCTTGTTCCTGACCTTTGGAATGTGCGTGATACCAATAGGTACCACTTTGACGTACTTTAAATTGATAAACAAAATGTCCTTGTGGCTTAATACCTTGAAAACCATTAAATCCAGGCACACCATCCATCAAACCGGGCAACAATAAACCATGCCAGTGAATAGATGAGTCCTGATTTTTTAATTGATTATTAACGTGAATTACCGCCTCATCGCCTTCTTCAAATTCGAGTGCAGGCGCGGGAAATTGTCCATTGACTGTAATACGTTGAACAGGTTTTCCCGTGATATTGACCGTTTGTTCTGCAATGGTCAGGTGATATTCCTTGACCGCAGCAAATGCAGAACTCGAACACAATGCACAGACTGTTAAAAACAGCGCAGGCTGATAAAATTTAGACATGACTTAATCCTTAAAATAAAACGTAAAGGTGTTTTGAATTCAGGATTAAGCTTTGGGTGGACGTAAAATTTGCTGCCAATGCCCAAGTAAATGTTGAGCTTGATAAGCAGGCAATAGAATATTGACCGATGTAAGTGCTATAGGTTGAATCAGTTCAGGGACTTGCACATTCAACACACTGTTTAAGCTTTGACAATGCAACTGCGCACAGTCCTGACAATTCGTCTTTGCAGTAGAAAAATCAGCCGAGCCATAACAATCTGCCGTATTTAAATCGGTATCCGTTGCGGATGTGTGCTGACTGAGATGATGGTTGGCCTTGGCATCATGCCCAGATAAATGCTGCTTGGTTTCAGGATGCGTTTGCAAAGCTGTCGTATGACAATCTAGTAAAGATGTTACTCCATGCGCTGCGGTTGCAGAATGTCGAATCTCAGACCCTGCTGCCTGATTTGACATCATCCAATCATGTGCAGGTTTTACCGCAGCACTGACAATACCACTCCACCCCATGACAAATGCCATCAGGACAACAAACCACATTCGTTTGTAGGGTTGAGTCAGCACTAAATAAATTCCTGAGTATGAAAGATGCAGACCTGAACTTGCACAAGAATTGAACATTTTTGCCAAGCGCAATCCACAATCTACAATGCACTCAATATAATTCAAGCCCCACTTATACACAATATCTTCTGCATTGAAAAACAGAGTGAATCCGTGCGATTTAAAAGCCAACTAAAACAATCAAGTTATATATTAAGCAACTTTTTTTATGATTAACTGAGTAAATACTCAATAAATTCAGTGTATTTAAAATAAACAAAAGGATTCGATTGAATCCTTTTTATACTTATTTTGTATAAGTCATAAACAATTGATGTACAAATGTTTATAAATTAATCGGCTTATCCATAGTGTTATCAACATAGATATCCATACGGTTATCTACAAAGTTATCCACAGCCTAAGACCTTGTGATTGTAGAAACTTATACTTCGATTGCGCCAACTTTTGCCAATTCAGCACGCATTTCATCAATCACCGTTTTATAGTCTGGCTTGCCAAAAATTGCTGAGCCTGCAACAAACATATCTGCACCCGCTTCTGCTATTTCACGAATATTGGCAGGTCCCACACCACCATCGACTTCTAAACGAATATCACGACCTGAAGCATCAATGATTTGACGTGCCTGACGTAATTTCTCTAAAGTCATTGGAATGAATTTTTGCCCACCAAAACCAGGGTTCACACTCATGAGTAAAATCTGATCAACTTTATCAAGTACATAATCTAAATAATGCAGCGGTGTAGCAGGGTTAAAGACCAAACCCGCTTTTGCCCCACCCGATTTAATCAGTTGCAATGAACGGTCAATATGCTCTGAAGCTTCAGGATGGAACGTGATAATGTCTGCGCCCGCTTCTAGAAAATCACCAATCATGCGGTCTACAGGTTTTACCATTAAATGCACATCAATTGGTGCCGTAATACCATAGTTTTTCAATGCCTTACATACACCTGCACCGAAAGTTAAATTCGGTACATAGTGATTATCCATCACATCAAAATGCACCACATCGGCACCTGCCTGAAGTACATTTTCCACTTCTTCGCCTAGACGAGCAAAATCTGCTGATAAAATAGACGGCGCAATTAAATAAGTCTTGGACATGGGAGAACCTAGCTGAATATTGGGATTGTGGCGCATTATAGCAAAGACTGCTTGATGTGGTGGATTCTGTTACGATTGGATCATTCAGTTCGATGATTCAGTTGGATCATCCAATTTGATAGTTCTATCTCCGCAACGCTCTGTTGCAGCATTCCACTTTTCTTTCAGTCTGGCTTTGTTATGCTAATGGTCTTTACCCATTTAAACACAATGTTAGTTTCAACAGATGATGAACAGTTCTGCCCATATTCAAACAATGCAAGCAAGCCGTATCGCCAAGCGTCTACTCAACCACTGGAAACATAAATTTGACGTTGTAGACAATCCAACCCAATACCAAATTATGATGCCAACTGCCACAATTCTGCTTACGCCTCAAACAGATGAGCTTATGGTTAAAATTCAAGCCAAAGAGGCTGAAACAGATTTACGTTACCTCGAACAAGTTGTGCTTGATCATTTAAGTCGTATGGCACAAACAGAATTGAGCGCGGTTTGGCAACGCCACTAACTGTTTCATGTTAAGGCGCTAAACGCTGCGTCTGTTCAAAATCTTTAACCGCTTGAATACGTTTTTGTGTTGCAGGATGGCTTTGCAAAAAATCCCAAGGGCTGTTGGCGGTGTCTTCACCTGCATTTTCTGCCAAACGCTCCAGAAAATGAGCAAAATGAATGGTCGGAATGCCCTGAGCGTGCATCGTATTTAAAGCATAATGATCGGCTTCTGATTCAAAATTACGTGAATAATTTGCCCCTACAAGCGCCACAGGCAAGGTCGAAACTAAATCTGTACCATCTCCTGTAATCGCGAGCAAAATAATACTAAACCCTAAGCTCGATAAAGCCTGTTGCAAGCTGTGTCTTTCTGCCAAATGCCCTTGTTCATGTGCCAAAACGCCAATGATTTCCTGATCATTCTGCGCCAATTCCACCAATTCATCGGTCAAAATAATAGTGTTATTCGGAATTGCCAAAGCATTGGCGCCTAAGCCATGACCTTGTCGAAACAGCACTTTAGCAGGCGTGTCTCCTGCAATGAGCTTGCGATAATCTGCCAAAATTTTCTGCTGACGTACTGCGGGCAATTGACTTGGCGCTGTCATATCTAAAATATAACGCTCTGCTTCATCACCAATTTGATTTAAGGTGTTCGCAGGCAATTGAAAGGCAACGTATTTGGATGCACTTGGGATGCCCCACTGCACTGTGACAAATACCATCAACAACACAAAAAAAAGACTAAATACGATCAGACTTGGCGTGCGTTCCAATTTCCAGATGGAATGCTGCACCTGTTTATTTCGCAGTTGAAACCACTCCGGCAAGGCTTGGGAAAATTCAATACGCGCATCATCTTTGAGTTCAATGACAGGTTGAATTTTACCTAGTGCCCCCACCAACATCATGTCTTGATAATGATAGCGCCGCTGTTGCTCTAAATTTTCACCATAACGGATAAGTACCGACTGAGCATCTATAGGAGATATTTTGGCAGCCCATGGTTTAGACACCACACCATCATAAAACACCACATCCACGATCTGTGCCGCCATCTTCATCTCCTACCTTACAGCGATACATCAATATCAAAAATATCACTGATTTCTTCTGCTAGTGCGCTATGTTCAGCTTGCAGTTGATTGATCATCAAATCTGGATCATTTTTTAAATGTAAACTTAAAGACTCAACCTGATAGCGATATAAACGAATAGCTGCCCATGGGGTCATTAAACCCAAACTCAGGACTTTCACAATCCAATTGGTCACCACAATCCAAGTATAGTGCCACTGCCCACAATCGGTCTGAAATTCACTACGACTGATACTGGTATTGTTCCATGTAGTGATAAAAATTCGCGCCGACATTAGTGGCCAAATTAAAAATATCCCCAACAGATAAACCGCTACAAATAACCAAACCAACTGCGCAGGATTACGACTCAACTGTCCTGCCAAAGCCAACATTATCCCGACAGCAAGCAAAATGCCAAAGAACAAAAAAATAGGCATATACATTGCGCGCATATATGCTGGCCAGTCTGCTTTTAGTTTAAATTTAAGCTGTCCTGCATATAAATGGTCTAGGCAATAACGCTTATACATCCACACCAACACAGGAAAAAATAAGCCCAAAGTAAACAAATTAATTACGATACATTTTAGAAATACCCAATAGGCTTCTTTGTTACTGCCTGAAAAATAAAAACGCGCATTGCCAAATTTACTATTTCGCGCCTTGAAACGGATGGTCGCTCGAATCAACCACGGCACAGCCAAATATAAAGCCACCACGCCAATAACCATGGCTTTGACTGAATAATTGGAAACCACCGAGATCGCAACATAAATTCCAATGGCAATTAAACGTCCCAATAAAATTTTATGTGGGATGCCTGTAAAATCAAAACGACGTTTGATTAATTCGGTATTGCCATAAAAATAGCGCAAACGACGTACTTTTGCCCACGGTGCATACAGCCCAAAAGTCACAATCATCAACAAAATATTGACAATCCAAATGCCAAAATACTCTGAGGCGCTACCATGAAATTGAAAATGATGAATCCGTCCAAGTAATGGATTCCGCGTGGGTGGCGTCGTAGGCTCCACTGGAAAAAAAGGGGAAGATGGCGTTGCTTGTTGTGGTGAATCCCATTCTGAATTGTGCATGTGATGCCTTATTTATTTTATTGTGCGGTCGTTATTCTACCCAGACGCTCAAACCCACATGAGCAATCTTTCCAAACGGTAAAAAAGCAAGTGTTCACCATTCTAATAAAAAGTGAACAACTTGCCTAGAAAAGTTTAAAAATCAATGTGTAAAATTGAGTGTTTGACTTAGTCTGCTTGCAATTGTACCGCATGGAATTGCAAATGCTGATCTATAAAGCTTTGAATGAAATAATAGCCATGATCATAGCCTGCATGTTCCCGCAAACTCAGTTTTTGCCCAACTGCATCGCAAGCTTGCTGAAATAATGCAGGATTGAGCTGACTGTAGAATTGGTCTTGCAATCCCTGATCAATCAAAATTTCACTGAACAATGCACCTTTGACCTGCACCAAAGCAGTCGCATCGTGCTGTAACCATACTTGCTGATCTGTACCTAAATAATTAGAAAATGCTTTTTCACCCCACGGGCATTGGCTTGGCGCACAAATCGGAGCAAAAGCAGACACTGACTTAAATTTTTCAGGATATTTAAACGCGAGGGTCAATGCACCATGTCCGCCCATACTGTGCCCCATAATGCCAACGTGCTGTGTCTGAATTGGGAACTGTTGCAATACCAATTGATAAAGCTCATCGGCTACAAACGTTTCCATTTGATAATGTGCCGCCCACGGTGCTTGTGTTGCATTGATATAGAAACCTGCACCCTGCCCAATATCCCAATGGTCGCCTTTGGCAACAGCTTCGCCACGTGGTGAAGTATCTGGACTAACCAAAATTAGTCCCAATTGCGCTGCCATGTGCTGCGCATGTGCTTTAATCGCAAAGGTTTCTTCGTTACAGGTTAAACCTGCCAAATAAAATACCGCAGGGCAAGCCTGCCCCGTCAAAGCTTGTTCTGGTAAAAAAATGCCAAACTGAGTTTCAGTCTGTAAAGCATTGGAATGAAAACGATAAATCCGTTGCTCACCCTCAAAATAGCGGTTGTTTTGAATTAACTCCATCACCCTCTCCTCTTTGGCTTATTTAACAGATTGCGCACTCAATTGAATTGCAGCCGATGTTGCAACACTTTTTTGTGGAAACAAACGCTGTTCTAATTGCGGCAACATCAATTCCATATTTTTACCAATCGCCCATTGCGGCTCTGAAGGCTCAAAACCTTGTGCTTGCTCCCATTTTGCCACAGTCACTTTGGCTTCATTAAAGGCATTGGCAAAAGAGTTTTGTTCACGCATAGCCTGATCAAAAAAGGCACGACCAAAATAAGTATAGTCAGCTTCGTTTGAACAACCAAACGACTCACGATCTGCTGCCGATGCAGTAATCACTAAGGTATTATCATCTTGCAAGGCAGATACAAAGCTACCTGAATAACAGGCTGAAATGACGATCACACGCCAACGAATACCCGATTTATCCAAAGTATCGCGTAACCATTTCGGATCGACCTGATTTAAGTCAAGTGGTGCATTTTCAATTTCAAAATGATCTTTTAAACCGTGTGAGGTCATATATAAAAACAGCACATCACTTTCACGGTTCATGCGTTGCCCAATACGGCGCAGCGCCAATTCAATACTGGTTTGCGAGGCAATTGGAATTACATTGCGGGTCATTGGGTTATTAATTAACACCATCGAACGCCCATAAGTGCCAAAACGGGTATCAAACTGTTCACGAATGCGTTCAATTTCAGACATAAATACGTCTTGATAACTCGCCCCTGCAACCCCTAAAAAGTACCAATGCGATTGGGCAAATTCCCCATATTGAATACTGTCTAAAGCTTTATTCAGCACGCGGCTTTGTGCATAAAAAGCTTCTTCGCTTAGACTCGGTGGAACTTCTTCTACTTTCCAAATTGGCTGACTTTTTACCGACATTTGCCAAACCACCAAAGTGAATAAGGTCGCCAAAACAATCAGCGCACGTTCCCACCACGGCCAATGCAGCTCACGTGAAAACACCCACACCACTGCCAAACTTTGCCAAACAAACAGCACCATAAAAATGGTAGGTAAATAGTCATATAACACATACGGCAAGACATCCATCATGCCCATGTATTGAATCAAGCTTTGCAATAAAGCAACGTGAGTATCTAATACCAACCACAACAAAGCAGGTACTAACAATAAACGCGGGTTATTGACACGCTGAGAAAGAATGATTCCGACAATTAAAGCAATAAAAGGCCATAAGGCATAACTGACCAAACCCTGTGGGTTAAATTCGCCCACTTCTCCTGCGACCAACCAACTGAATAAGGTATTGGCAAGACCGCCTAAAACCCCCCAAAAAATCAGTTGTAAGATAGAGGGACGAATAATTTGCAAAGAGCGTCGCGAACCCAAAAATAACCAAACGCCCGCGGCTTGGTTGCTTTTAAAATCGTGCCAAAAATTAATGGAGGGTTTGAAGTCAATCATAGGATTCTGTTAATCGCAGCTCGCGTTTCCACACTCCAAGTTTATGCTTGTCGTCGTAATTATCAATTGTCAATTTTAACTATATAACAAATCTTTGCGCATTATAGAAGCATTGAACGCCTTGCCACTGCTTTAGTGGTAGAAATCTACCCGTTGTTCAAATTTACTTGGAAATAAGCATCAAATCGGCAAGCATCGCCCTGCCATTGATGTGTTGTTTCCTGCCCCGCCAAAAACACCGCCAAACGTGGACGCTTCACCACAACACGTTTGGCAATTTGCTGTGCCAAACCCAATAAATGATCACCCAAATCCATTTCACCATCTTCAGGTAACAGCAAATGTAATAACTGCATTTGTTTTTTGACTTGTGCCTGCTTTTTCTGCGCCTGTTGATGTTGATCTCGCTGCGGAAACATCGGATCTAAATACACCACATCAACCACTTTACTCTGCGCTATACAGTCACGTAAATAATCTGCTGAATCTGTAAAAACCAATTGGATACGAGCAACAACACTTGCCAAGAAAGGATCATCTGCGGCTTGACGTTTAGCGTCTTCCAACAAAGTAAAAAGAATCGGATGGCGCTCCAATAACGTGACAGAAGCACCCAAATGTGCCATGAGTAAACTGTCATGTCCTAGCCCTGCCGTAGCATCAATCAAACTTGGTTTTTCCGACAAATTACAGGCACGAGCAATCATTTCCGATTTTAAAGAGGCACGTTTCAATCGCCCAACTTCAGCTTTCCAATCGGGTTGCATTTTCATGCCATTGGCACACAACCACAACCCTTCAGCATCTACACACAATGCCAATTCAGGGTTCAAACGCAAAAAACGCGCATTGAGTTTTTCTACTGTTTCAATGCACGTTTGCACGCCTCTAGACAAAAGCACAGCAGAATAATGCTGTGCTTGAGTGAGCCACTCGGCTTCGGTGTATAAGCGAAGTTCGCTTACCATAGTTTCCAGCCTGTGAATGCGAACAATAAAATGATTAAACCTGAAGCAATACGATACCAAGCAAAAATCATAAAATCTCGCTTAGCCACATACGCCACCAATGCACGGATCAGCAAAAGTGCGGAAACAAAAGAAACGATGATCCCGAAGCTGAGTACGGTCCAATCTTCGGTGGTTTGGAATACATCATAGCTTTGATATAAGTCGAGCAAGCCTGCGCCAATAATGACAGGAATCCCCAAAAAGAAGGAAAACTCAGTTGCCGCTTTACGCGACACACCTAAGAACATCGCGCCAATAATAGTTGCACCTGAACGCGAAGTTCCCGGAATCAGCGACAATACCTGAATTAGACCAATCCAAATCGCATCTCGGTAAGTTAGTTCTTCAACCTCATGGGCACGTACTTGTGGTGGATGTTTTTCAATCCACATAATGATAAAGCCGCCAATAATCAAACCAATCGCCACGGCAACATCATTAAAGAGTAATTCTTTTACAGTTTGTCCAAAGGTCAATCCAATCAGAATAATTGGAATAGATGCTATGATCAGACCAAAGCCCAAGCGTCGACCTTTTTCTTCGCCTGTAAACATACCTGTGGCTGCGCCCCATAGACGTGCCCAATACTCATATATGACCGCTGCAATTGCCCCCATTTGAATGGCAATTACAAATACATCGCTTTTTTCTTTGGTCCAAAAGTCCATTAGCTCTGCAGCTAGAATCAAATGTCCTGTGCTAGAAATGGGTAGAAATTCGGTAATCCCTTCTACAATACCCATAATTGCCGCTTTGAGCAGCAGTAAAAGATCCATAAATAACCCTAATTATGCCTTGCCTTGTTCTGGAATTTTTTTCCAAGCATTGTCACGTAAATAAACAGGCAATGCTTGTTCTGCGCTGACCCATTGCTGTTGCTGTGCACAGACGCGTGCAATAGTAGCAATATCTTGTGCGGTTGCACTTAAGCCTTTGTATTGTATTTGTTCTTGATCAATTAGACCTGCACCAGAACCGACCAATTGAAAGCGTACCGTCTGTGCAGCATCGCTATAATTCAATAATTGTTCCTGATCAACCGCCTGCATGATTCCTTGTGCATCTAGCTCAAAACTGGCGATATACACTTCATTCATGCGTGCATCCAACACAGCCGTAACCGCAGTTAATCCTTCAAGACGATAAGCCGCCTGCGCCAATGCCTGCAAAGTCGATACAGGAATTACAGGCACATCATGCGCCCACGCCAAAGCTTGCGTGACTGCCGCATTAATTCGCACACCGCTAAAAGAACCCGGGCCACGGCTAAAGGCAATTGCAGTCAGATCAGCCGTACTAATTTGAGTTTCAGCAAAGCCTTGCTCAATCATCGGTAAGATGGTTTGCGTTTGTGCTTTTGCTCGCGCATCTAATTGAAAAAAGAGTTCCTGTGTTTCATCTACAATCGAAACGGAACACTGCTCATTGGCAGTTTCCAATGCCAGCAATTTCATGCACAACCTTCAAGGAGTAAATATCAAAAATTGGCGTTATGATACTCCACTCCTGAAATTCACGCGAGGATTTACATCCCTTAGATTGCAATTCCTGAGTATAAAATTCTATGTAATTACAGCTAAAAAATGCGTTTGACTAAACGATGCAAATTCTATTTTAGAGTGTTGCAGGCTCTAGGTTTACAAAATGCTGAAAATGTTCAGCATAGTGCAGCGCACTCATTTTTAAACGTGCTTCTGCAGACTCATCCAAAATCTTAACCACTTTACCGGGAGAACCCATCACCACAGAATTATCGGGAATCACTTTCCCTTCAGGAATTAAAGCATTGGCACCAATAATACAGTTTTTACCAATCACCGCATGATTCAGCACCACTGCATTAATACCAATCAGGGTGTTATCGCCCACGGTACAACCATGTAACATCGCCAGATGTCCAATAGTCACATAATCACCAATCTGCATTTCAATACCTGCATCGGTGTGCAAAACAGCATTTTCCTGAACATTGCTAAAATTACCCAATTTGATTTTACTGTTATCGGCACGTACCACAGCCCCAAACCAAATACTAACTTTCTGTCCCAACTCAACCTGACCAATGACCGTGGCATTATCCGCCACCCACCCATCCCACGGTTGCTGCATTGCTTTCGGGGCATATCCTTTAAATTTATACAACATGGTTCCTTCCTATCTTCACATCAAAATTTTTCTATTTCTTAAATGTTGGTGAATTTAACAAAAACGGCCATTCTTTACGATAATCCAAACCATATTCAAATAAAGACACCAACATCCGCGCTGTTAAGCCCCAAACCACTTCATCTTCAACCTGCATACTCGGAAAATATAATTTTTGTTGTGCAAAGCTCACTTCATACGGCGTTGGTGGCGCTTCCATTAAATGCTGTAAAGAGGCAAAAAAGATCCGATCAATTTCTGAAGGTTGTGGAATTAATTCTACTTTTGGAGGAATCAGCCCCACCACAGGCTTAACCAACATTCCATTACGGGCTTTTTGCATTGGCAAGTCACCAATCAACTGCACTTCAAATGGATTTAATGCGGTTTCTTCCTGCGCTTCACGCAATGCCACCACAATATTACTGGTATCTTGCGGATCGCGTTTGCCACCAGGGAAAGACACCTCACCCGCGTGATTATTGAGTAAGGTAGAACGGCGGGTTAGCAATACCTTTGGATCAGACTCGTCGGTAATGGCAATCAATACCGCTGCATGCGCTTCCATGAACGTTTTAGAAAAGCGCAAACGTTGCTGTAATAGATGCGTGAGCGAATGATCAATCATGCCTTATAATTCTCCTTGTCTAAGTTTTCATCATAGCTGAAATAGGTGGGCAATAGATAGAGAGGATGCCAAAGTTGAAATTTTCAGTTATTCTGAGAACTCCCTTCAACAATGACGATCACTATGAACTTTTGTGGAAATTGTGGACAAAAAACAACAACGAAAATTCCGCTTGGCGATCAGCAATTACGTCAAGTGTGTAGCGCATGTGGCAATATTCACTATGTCAATCCAAAAGTCATTTGTGGTGCATTGGTCGTTTGGGAAAATAAAGTATTGTTGTGTCGTCGTGCAATTGAACCACGCTATGGTTTGTGGACTTTACCCGCAGGCTATATGGAAATGTTTGAAACCATGGAGCAAGGTTCTGCCCGTGAAACCCGCGAAGAAGCCGAAGCGGAAATTGAAATCGAACAACTTTATTGCATGTATAACATTCCACGGATTGGGCAAATTTATGTGCTGTTCAAAGCTCAATTGTTGAATGGTCAATTTGGTGCAGGTGAAGAAACCATCGAATCACGCTTGTTTAGTGAAGATGAAATTCCGTGGTCTGAATTGGCTTTCCCAAGTGTAGAACGTACTTTACAACACTACTTTGCAGATCGAAAAAACAATCATTTTACGACCCACTTAGAAACCTTAGGTTCACGTACAGATCATACGGGTTAAAAACCCCACATGATGTTCATTTGAATCAAGCTAAAATTCGAATAATAAATAGCCCACTCTAAAGTGGGCTATTTTCATCACTATGTCACCTAAAATTAATGCTAAATACGCACTTTATTTGGGTTATAACACTCAGCAACATCTAGACTTACAGCTCCACCTTGGGCTTTCACCAAAGCTTTATCTGCATCAGTTGCTAAAGCAGGGTTTTGAGTCACGTAAGTTGCAAGTTGCGCATGATAAATATTGCTCCACTTCACTGTTGAGCCATTGAAATCAGACAATGTAATACGTGTAGAGTTGGCTGCAACTAAATTGCCAATATTGGCACGTGCACCGCCCACCACTTGACCATTTCCACCTTCAACCGCTTCAATTTTGGTATTCAAACCAATGACTGCGCCATCAAGTTTATGAAATTTTGGATTGGCTAAAATCATACGTAAAGTGACTGCTTTATTGTCGATATCGGTTGCACCTAACACACCTATACGGTATTGCTGCACACCATTTGTATCAACATATTCAGCACCAGACTGACGAATTGCTGCACACTGACCAGACATATCGGTTTCTGTGGCATTTGGTGCTATATCTGTACGAATATTGCCATCCTCATCTAAAACAACACCTAATTTGATGCTATCTGTAGTCGTTCCGCCATCAAAATTAAAGGTCAAGGTTGCATAAATTGGGAAAATATAGCGACTGCCTAAAGGTACATTTTTCTGGGTTTTAAAAACGCGATTATCCAAAAAGTTCACAGAAAAGAATTTATAGGCATCAAAAGAACCTTTGAACTGATCGGTACCTATGGTTTGTTGCCATTGACCATAATCTGCAGGATTCGCTGTTGTAGATTTGGTCAATAATTTATAAAAACCTTCCGTGCCTGCAATTAAATAATCATTAAACACCTTACCTTGGGTAATTTTAAAATCATCAGCCGCATTGTCATTCACACTAAAACGGAATGGCCCCTGAATACGTTTATTCAATGGGTTGACCCATGTGGTTTGTGCTGCTGCTACCATACGCTCAGGACGTACTTTACGAATCAATTCACCACTCACCGTTAAAATTGGGTTGGTCGTGTTTGCAGACACCGCACCTTTCCATTGCATACCATAACCGAAGGTATATCCAGAACGGTCTGTGATTAGTTGATATTGCCCAATGAGGTGTTTCAAATCTGCGACCGTAGATTTACAGTCTGCCAAATTACAGCCATATAAACCTTGTGGTAATTGTGAATCTTCTTTGGCTAAAATTGGATAGTTAGCTTGATAAGATGCCGAGTTATTCATGTAAACCAAGGTGTTTAATGCTTGATAAGCATCATCTTGAGATACCTGTGACACATCTACCCACGGGCGTAAAATACTGGCATAAGCCCCTGAACGATAGTCACCAACCTCAACGGACTCAGCAATATTTGCCAATTGTTCTTTTTTGAGTGTCGTAATCGTTAAAGGCTGAATATCACCTGCAATGGTTCCTCCACCTTCAACAGAAAGTGCTTGTAGCAAGCGTACAATTGCAGTCGCGACCTGTATCGTTTCGTCACTACTACTTAAACTCGTTGCTTGGCGTCCTGTTAATCCACGTGCCATATCTAACACACTTAAACGTGGATAACCCGCACCTGCAGTACTGACCATTCCAATATCAGACAATGATACTGTCCCTAAATCAATATATTGATTGGTCTTTTCCTGAATAAAGAAGTGGACTTTATCTCCTTCACTACATTTACCTGTTGCCGCATTACTTTTCGGCTCAATCATGGTGATGTAGGTTTTACTGGTATCACTGCTACAGGTAAAATTCAAACCATCCACAGGATAATCCAATGCAAATTCCACGCAGTTTTTTGCTGTACTGGCACAACTCCCGTTGATATACGCCACAGCATTAGGCTCTGGATTAATATTGGCACTTTCTCCACCACAGCCACTCAATGCCGCCATCAATGCTGTCGTTGCAAAAGGTAAAATATGTCTTGTTTTCATCCTGAATTCTCTTATTGTTGTTAGCGTATCGCAATGAGTTTTAATTGCCCTTGGTTACTGAGCGCGCGATGTTCCATATCCACTGCAGAAGCCAATGGCGTTAATAATACATAGTGGCTATTTTTTGGAAGTTGCAGCATGCCCTCTATCACCTCATGTTGTAAGACATTGCCTGCAGTATCCTGATTTCTAAAACCACCAGCACCTTCAATCACACAGCCTTTTTGATCCAGAAAAACCACAAAAGGCCAATAAAAGGTAGGTTGATTTTGCTTCGTAGCATAAGAGTTGATTTGAATATTTTGAATATTGCCTTCTAACTTCACCAATTCATAATCAAATTTTTCGGTTAAGGGAGCTCTAGGCCACAAATTTAAATCTTGTTGTGCTTTTAAAGTTTTGACTTTATTTTTTTTGCTTTCAGCAAAACATTGCTGCCCCAACCCTTCAATTGCTTCAGCTTGATTAACACGATAATAGTCTGCAGCCAAAACAATGGCTTGAGGTTCAGCAACCGATTGCTTTTTAAATAATTTATTGAGAATGGAACGGCTTACACCACGTTCACGTTCGACCACTTGCATGCGAGTACCGCCGCCATTTTTTGTGTCAATCATGCCTTCTGGCATACTGTAAAAGCGTTTTTTTCCTTCTAAATTAAACTCCTGATCTTCCAAATACTCACTTTTAACATACTGTTCACCCGCCATCTCCATAAAACCCGTTTGTTGGGCAGATGTATGCGATGCTTGATCTGGTGTTTTTTTAGAGACAGACACTGTGGATGGATCAATCGCAAATTGCTGAGGAAGCTGTTGTAACCCCTCTAACACAGATGGTTTAACAGCAACTTTGTTGATCATCACTTCTTTAGTGAATCCTGTTTGATGAACAGATTCCGCACTGGAAATTTCTTGCTGCGCTGCATTTGGCTCAGTGTGTGATGCACGCAATGATGAGTTCTCTTTGCTTTGACTAGCCTGATTTTGTGACATAGCGGATTGTTCTGAGATATTCGGCTTAGACAAATTCAGTTGCTTGCTCGCCTGAACAGAAATATTTTTAGATACCTGAACGGATGTTTGAGCAGTTATCTGCTGTACTTGATGCACCTTGTCTTGCTTAAACTGGTCTTGTTGTTGGTTTTCTTGTAGTTGCTTTTGTTGGACTTGCTTTTGCTGTTGTGCGGTTTCCAACGCCTGTATCGTTTGCTTTTTTTCTGCAGCATTACGCTGCACCACAATTGGACGACCATCTGGTCCAATAATGGTGTAAAACTGATTCGCGTAACACACCGATCCCATACTGAAAATCAGTGTGAGTATCGACTTTGAAAATAAAGTCCGTTTTATTTTCCGTACTGAACTTACCATCGTGTTCTATAACTCAATCCAAGAATTGTAATTTTTGTATCCGTTTTCACATTCAAACCCGCATAAGGGTTTAACAGCAGGTTATTCACACCTTCCTTATTGGCTAAGCTACTGGTATTGGCTGGAATTTTATCCTTACTTTGTAAAAAGCCGATGGATAAATCAAGATCTGTATCTGCATCAAAACGATATCCCACACCCAGACCGAATAAACGTGCATTATTAATTGGTACCATAGTGTTACGTTTATTGTCAGGAATCGCACTACCACGTGGTTCATAACCCGCACGCAGTTTTAAACGGTCTGTGGCTGAATATTCGATGCCAACACCCCAGTTCCACGGTGACTTAAACTCTAATGGCAAAGCTAAACTGTCATCAGACACATGCTCCGAAAGCAATTTTGCAATTTTTAATGCCGAGATTTGACGGTCAAACTCGAATTTGAATTTATCCCATGCTTTATAGTCAGTCCAGCCCACATCAAAATTGACTTGTAAATCAGGCATGACTTTATATTTTATCCCCGCTTGAAAGTGCGCAGGATATTCAAAATCCATAGAAACCAAACCAGACTCACTGGCTGGAATATAACTTGGGAAACCTAAAATTGCCGCTAAAATCTGACCTGTTGGTGAAGACATCAAACCATTAATTAACTCACGCGGTGCTTTCGAGTTATCAATATGATATTTGCCCTTTAAGCGCATTTTAGCTGCACTCTGATACACCATACCAAAGCTAAAATCTTCTGTCGGTTCCCACAAAATACCCAAGTTATAACTCGGGCTTAAACTTTGCTCAACCGCCAGTTGCATTTGCCCAAAACGGGAAAATGGATTCATGCCTTCTTCGGCATTACAAATCCCGAGCAACAAAATATCGGTGATGATATTGGCGTTTTCTTTAAATGGCGTACAGACCACTTCATCCACCATACGTAACATCCCGATCAGTTCATTCGGGAAGCGTAAATCGGTATTCATGGCGATGGCTTGGTAAGACATCCCTATTGACGCACCGACTGACAATTCATCATTGACTTGATAGGCGATAGATGGAGAAAGATAAGTAATACGCTCTAAGGCAACCTGTTGTCCCATAAAGTTACCAGGGTTACCATTTTCGGCACCAAAGCCCGCAATCAACGGCGCATATAATGCGGTGGCAAAGGTCACTTTGGAACCTGGTGGATTATAGGCAATACCGTTGGTTGGCGCTGCCAGTGGCATGCCTTTACCCAAATCGACAAATTTTTTCAGAATCGGGACATACAGCGTTGGATATTCTACATCGGCTTGTACTGTACCTTTAAAATCGGTACAAAAATCGGCCAAAATTTCTGGTCCATCGTTACACACCACAGGGTCATCAGAATAACCAAATACGTCATAACCTGCTGGAACGGAAAGCTCACGCTGTACATCAAAATGTGCCAATACCCCTTGCACATCTGTTTGCAAACCTTCAATTTTGGTCAGTGCGGCAGGGTTAAAGTGAATCGCACTAATGCCTGGAGGGTCTGCGGTTACAGCATTCCCCATAGTCAAAGAACGAATATCGACAGATAAGTTCTGTCCGAGCTGCGCAAAAGCAGCCCCTGAACAGCCCGACAGTATAATTGCAGTCACTAACGGGCGAAGTCGTATCATTTTCATGCGACTAGCCTCTTAGCGAATTTTTTTACCGAAACCGAGAATATCCAGTGGGAATGACAAACCAAGTGATACGTCTGGCGCGTCTTCGGTCAGACCGATTCCTACCGTACCATTCACAATGGTTTCAGGTGAAACGCGAACGCCTAATGAAATAGCCAAAGTCGAACTGGTCTGGTCTGCAGGTGAATAGCTTTCACCCGTATGATAAGTAAACTCCGAACCTGTATTAAAGCTTTGCTGATAGGACATGGTCATCGACACATCGTAGTTAAACGAATAAGCAAAACCAAAAGCAAAACCACCACTAATCCCTGGCTCAAACTCTTCAATAATACGGCTACCGCGAATTTGATTGAGACCGCTTTCTTTAAAACCATAGTTGGCTGAAGCAGAAGCAAACAATACAACTGGGTCAATATACTTACGCGTACTTGCACCGATGCCTGCAGAGTAGTAACCCTTACCTGTTGATAAATCTTTAACAGGATTAATCTCGTAAGGACTATCCCCCGTTTTGGTCGATAAATTTGCGAATAAAATTAAAGGTAAACGCCCCGCTTTTAATGGGAATGGCTCCCAACGTGCACCTAAAGAAATATCCCCCAAGCCTGCTGCCGTGGCATCTTTTAACAAGTCTGACTTTGCAACCAATGGTACAGAAGCAGATAAAGTTAAATTGTCACGCAAACCATATTGTGCGGTGAAGGTGTTAGTTAATGCGTGGGACGCATTTTCTTGCACACGAAGCTGATACAACTGACCTTGAGCCATTTCAAGGTCGAGCTGCGTATCACGATGGTAGGTATAATCAATATCATAATAAGATGAAATATCACCTTGTTTCATGAGCGAGTATTGACGCTCATTCGAGGTAAACACTTCCTCTAAATTCGCCTCTTTGGTTGCGTCGCCCTCTTGCTGTTGCAAAGCAGATGATGCTGCTTGTGCACCATTTGCAGCGACAACCGCACTATTTGTTTCAGCACTTGTATCTGCAGTTGATGCTGCTGTATCTGATACTTCTGCCTGTTCAGTTGTGGTTTCATATTCCCCTAATTGCGGCTCCTCTGCGGCATAAGCCACCCCAAATACCATTTGAATACTGAGAGCCAATAAGGTTTTATTCATCCATTTACGATCCATGATTTACCCCTTCCATTTTTATTTTTGTATTTCGTGAACAACTGATTATTTGTTTTTGTAGTAGAGTCTTAAAAAACGATGCTCGTACTGTCCGTAATTTTCAGAATCTTTATTTACATTACGCTCTAGACGTATTGTCGATGCTTTATCGGCTATTTTTTCCATCGCAAATTGTGGATATTGAATATCAACAAAGGCATAACGATTCACTGTTGCGTCTTCCACATGACGCAAGTCTTTTTCTTGTAATGCCAACATAGTTTGACGATTTTGCGGTGCGACATTAATTAGAAATAAGGTGTTATTTTCCCAGACTTCCTTAAAGCGTTCTTCATCGAAACTGATATTGCCTAATGCAGGGTCTGCCACATAGACACGTCCATTTTTATATGCCTTATACACCACAAAATGTTTAAAACCTGCATAGGAAATCGGCACAATTGCAGGCTGCCCTTGTTTCACTAAATCCGAAAACTCCCCGCGATATCCACCACTTTCCATGCCCAAAGCTGCGACAAAGCGCTTCATATCCAATAGCGAAAAACTACGACGTTCAATAATTCGGTCGTATTCTCCATAACGCAGCAAGCCACTCATGGTTTGTTGCTCGTTTAATTGTGTTCCTACATAACCATTCAGCAAGGTTGTTAAAGCTGCAGAACCACAACTGTAGTCATAGGCTTGGCGCACAATTCCGCGAAATTGATCTTCTAAAGCAGGTTTAATTTGCACAGGCTCTCTGTGCATACGGGTAAAGGAATTATTTCTAGAATCCAAAGTTTCTGTGTAACGCACAGTTTCAGGATGCTGTTCTTTTAAATCAAAGGCTTGTGTGGCAGCGTAATAGATCAATGCCGAGCCCAAAGCGATCTCTAACATATATTTTTACTTTTTAATTCTCGGCAATACCTGCCTAATATTTTTATTTTAGAGTTTTCACTCTACTTCCTTGTATTTAGAAAGATACTCGTTTTATAGAAAAAAAAAAGGGCTTTCTATATTTTTTTTGCGAACTCATCAGTTTATTTGTAAAAAAAAGCGCGTGAATTCACGCGCTTTTTCAGTTTTTAAATTAGTGACCAGAAATGGTGATAACAGCACCCTTCGTGTAGCTACCCTGAGAAGTACTGTAGTAAGTTTGAAGACCTTGAACTTCCATATCACCAATAGAAGCAGCAGTACGACTACCTAAATGGATACCTTTAATATATTGGTCTTTGGCACCAGTGTCATTGCTGACAATACGAATATGTGCCGCCTTACCGACATTATTACCACCACCAACATAAGCATCATTAAATACTTGGATACTTTGATTTAACGTCAAGTCTTTACTGTCAACATCCGCAATTTTAATGCTTTCAATAAAGATTTCACCCGCTTCCTTTGTTGTTATAGCTGTATCTGTACCATTAATCTTCACAACCCCTACAGCTTCTCCTTTGGTTGAATTATCCAAAATACCTAAGTTTTTAATTTCTAAACCACCAATCATTTTGGTATTCAATTTAACCATTGCACCTTGTGGCGCTGCGCCTAATTGGATGTTGGCATCCATTTTACCTGTTTTTAAAGTTAAACCAGATAAAATTGCATTATAGTTAGTATCATCATTACCACGGCGGATAGAGGTTGTACTTGTATTTTCAGCATTTGATGCAGATACACCAATTTCACCAATCTTGATATCTAAGCCTGATACTTGAGCTGCAACATTAATAAATGCACCACCTGTAGCACTTGTACCTGCATCCGTATCAATAACCAAGTCTGCTAAGTTACGAGAAGCTAACAAGTAATTGCCGTTATCATCGTAGTTTGCACCAATCACAATACCATGCTTTTCGTTTGCATCTCCAGCAATACCATTGCCCTTGACAACAATTGCACCAGCTTTGTTTGTGCCGCCTAGAGAACCGAGAACAGCTGGTGTACCAGGAGTTACAACATTACCATTCGCATCTAAGACAGGAGCAACTGCTGCTTTGGCACCATCACTAACCAAACCATCGTTATCATGGATTAAAAGTTTTTCAATTTCGATTTTAGAAATACCAATCCCGATGCTTAAACCATCTTGACCAGTAGTTGCGCTTAATGCAGTATCGTCCATTGCCTGCATTGCCATTGCATTTGTCGTTAACGCGATTGATGATACCAAAGCAAGTTTAGTAAATTTTTTCATCTTGTTACTCTCCCGAGAGTATTATTTTTTTGGTTTTACCACTCAGTGCCAGTGATTGTGTTTTTATTTGATGAGGACAACACTGACACACATTCCTTGAGTAGCCGGTTTGCACATACAAAGGTATATCTGAGTTATTTTTTGTTCAACTGCTGTTGGTCGCAATCCACATCTTACCGACAAACGGTTATTTGCTTTTTATCTGCTGCAATCATGTAAAATAGCCTTTTAAAATCTCTCAGCTGTTTACGCTTTATGTCCTATCCTACTCATTTTAAAAAATTATTCTGTGAACCTGAATATGAGGCTGCAAGAATTTTGCAAGCTTTGGCAGCACTTTCACATTGTATTTATTTGCAAAATAATGGAAAGGCACGTATTGCTTTTTTGGCTGAACGCTATTGTGTGGAACAAAACCATCAACATTTTTACTTTCAAAAAACGGCATTGGATCAATATGAATTAAGTCCAACTCAATTAGATTTAACAGCTCATCTCGGTGCTTTAGAAGATGCTGACACCGCCCCATTTTGCAGTGTAATGGGGTTTGTTTCGTATGATGCAGCAGCACAGCAACACATCAATATGCAGTCTCGTCCCCAGCCAAGTATTTTTTTAGGTCAATTTAAAAGCTATTTACAGCAAGAAACTGATGGCTGGTATTTTTATAGTTCAGACGATGCTGCTACTCAAATCTTTGATTTTATTTTAAATTTATATACTCAATCAACCATAATTGAACAGTTCCAATTAAGCCAAAAGTGTCAAGCCCGCTGGAATTTCACAGATTACCAACGCGCCTTTCAACATGTTCAAGACTATATAGTGGCAGGAGATTGTTATCAAATTAATCTTACGCAAGAGTTTAGCGCTGAGGCTCAAGGTCAACTTTTAGAGACTGCAGCTCAGTTTTGGCAACTGACCAATGCACCTTATGCAGGTTATTTACGTATTGGTGATTTTGAAATTTTAAGTTGTTCGCCCGAACTCTTTATCGATTTTGAGGAAAATCGAAAAATTACCACAAAACCCATTAAGGGCACGATGCCACGTTATGGCGATCCTGAATTAGACCGACAATCGAAACAACAATTAAGTGAATCTAAAAAAGATCAGGCTGAAAATGTGATGATTGTGGATTTATTACGTAATGATTTAAGTGTTTATGCCGAAACTGGCAGCGTCAAAACGCCAAAGTTATTCAATATTGAGTCTTTTAACCAAGTGCATCACATGGTCAGTGAAGTGACCGCAACACTAAAAGCCGAGATGAATCCTTTTGATGTGTTGATGTCTGCCTTGCCAGGTGGGTCAATTACAGGCGCACCGAAAATTCGTGCCATGCAAATTATAGATGAACTCGAAGGTGCAGCACGTGGCGCCTATTGCGGCTCTATGGGTTATTTTGATGCCGATGGAACGGGTTCTTGGAATATCCTGATCCGTTCTATTCAGAAATATCAGCAAGATGTTTCATTATGGGCTGGTGGTGGCGTCACGATTGCATCTGTTTGTGAAGCAGAATATCAAGAATGTTTTGACAAGGTTTCAGCGATGTTGGACTTATTGAACCGCTGGTACAAACCTGCGCAATAGCATGTCGCAAAAACAAAAAAAGCGAGTGAATTCAATGCTTCACTCGCCTCTACGATATTTTAACAATTAAGCCAAAATATCGTATTTTAAAGTATCTACTAAGCGTTGATTTTGATCATCTGTACCAATAGTAATGCGCAAATATTGATTGATGCGTGGTTTATTAAAATAACGCACAATAATACCGCGTTCACGTAATGCTGCAGCTAATTCACCCGCATCCTGTTGAGGATGTGATGCAAAAATAAAGTTGGCGTGTGATGGCAATATCTTAAAGCCCAAGCTCGTTAAATCCGTCACCAATTTCTCACGGCTAGCAATAACTTTTTGGCATTGGGCTTCAAAATACGCCTGATCTTGAAAAGATGCCACCGCAGCTGCAATGGCAAAACGATCCATTGGATAAGAGTTAAAACTATTTTTTACGGCTTCCAATGCGGCAATTAAATGTGGTTGTGCAATCGCAAAACCAACACGTAAACCTGCCAAAGAACGTGATTTAGAGGTGGTTTGACACACCACTAGATTCTCGTACTTTTCCACCAATTTCACTGCAGACTCTGCACCAAAATCGACATAAGCCTCATCAATCACGACCACTGAATTTGGATTGGCCTGTAAAATTTCTTCAATAGCGCTTAAACCTAAAGCAATACTGGTCGGTGCATTCGGATTGGTGATGATAATGCCACCATTGGCTTGCTTATAGTCATCAACTACAATTTCAAAATCATCATTTAAAGGCAAAATTTTAGTTTTTACCCCAAAAAATTGACTATATACAGGGTAAAAACTATAGCTGATATCCGGATACAGTAACGGCTGTTCCTGAACAAAAAAAGCCTTAAAAATATGTGCAAGGACTTCATCTGAACCATTGCCAACAAAGACATTTCCAACAGCTACATTTTGCTGTTTCGCAATGGCTTGCTTAAGCTCAGACGCATCTGGATCTGGATATAAACGCAGTGCATCTGCCGAGTTTTCTAAAACCTTTTGCACCGCTTCCACCACTTTAGGCGAAGGTGGATACGGGTTTTCATTGGTATTCAATTTTAATAAATTTTGAATTTTTGGCTGCTCACCCGGTACATAAGGCTCTAGCTCACGTACTTCAGGGCTCCAAAAACGCATTTGTTCTGCTGTGATATTCATTTTGTATTCTCTTTAAACCCTCTCCTAACCTCTCCCAAAGGGAGAGGAATTTTCATTACTAAAGACACAAAATTTGTGTGGTTTAAATTCCCCTCTCTTTATTAGGAGAGGGTCAGGGAGAGGTTGTAATGCTATTTAGATTGATAACGATAACGTGCTGATCGTGCATGCGCATCCAGATTTTCCTGCTTCGCTAAAATATCAGCGGTTTTCGCCAAACTTTTCACGCCCTCAGCTGAACACATAATCAGACTTGAGCGTTTTTGGAAATCGTAAACACCCAATGGCGATGAAAAACGTGCTGTACCCGACGTTGGTAATACGTGGTTTGGCCCTGCACAATAATCACCAATAGCTTCTGGTGTATAGCGCCCCATAAAGATCGCACCCGCATGACGAATTTCTTCTGCCATCACTTGTGGATCATCCATACACAACTCCAAGTGTTCGGGCGCAACTTGGTTGATCAATTCAATCGCCTCTTGACGATCTTTGACTAAGATCAATGCACCACGATTTGCAATAGAAGTGCGGGCAATTTCAGCTTTAGGCAAATTCGCCAAGTGCTGTTCAATCGCTTGTTCAACCTGATTCAGCAATTGCGCATCTGGTGTAATAAAAATAGATTGTGCAACCGTGTCGTGCTCGGCTTGGGAAAGTAAATCCATCGCCAACCATTCAGGATTATTTTCACCTTCGGCATAAACCAAAATTTCGGATGGCCCTGCAATCATATCAATGCCGACCTGACCAAACACAGCACGTTTTGCAGCCGCCACAAAGCGGTTACCCGGCCCCGTAATTTTATCTACCGATGGGATGGTTTCTGTACCATAAGCCAATGCAGCAACAGCTTGCGCTCCGCCAATGGTAAATACACGAGTCACCCCTGCTAAATATGCAGCCGCCAAAACCAATGGATTGAGTTCACCATTCGGTGCAGGTACCACCATAATAATTTCAGGTACACCAGCAACATGCGCAGGCACGGCATTCATGAGCACAGAAGATGGATAAGATGCCAAACCACCCGGTACATAAATACCAACGCGATCTAATGGCGTGACTTTTTGCCCAAGTGTATTGCCCAAAGCATCAACATAAGTCCAGCCATCCTGCTTTTGCGCTTGGTGAAATTCACGAATACGTACAGCAGCCAATTCCAAAGCTTCACGAACTTCGTTATCTAAAGCATCAAATGCGGCTTTCAGTTGTTCCTGACTTAACTCAAGTTCTGAAAATTGATGCGCTGGATGTCGATCGAACTGTTGAGTGAGTTTAAGAACCTGAGCATCACCGTGCTGACGCACATCAGCAATAATTTGATCTACAGTTTTTAAAAGTTCAGGATCACTGACAGTTTCAAAAGCCAACAAGTCTGCAAAGGCTTGTTTAAAGCTTTGATCTTGAGTCGATAAACGTCGCATCAATTTACCCACAAGGTTTGATAGAAAAGTTTAGTTTACCTTGTTTCTAGGGCTTTGTGGGAATCTATACATGGCGAAAGCAGTATGTTTTGATGGAAATTCACGTTCGAAATCATTCAAGAACAGAATCATGCACGAACATAAAAAAACCGCCATTGAATGACGGTTTTTTGAGAAGGCAGGATGATGGATACAAAGTTAAGCAGATTGTTTTGCCAACTCTCGTTCTGCCACAGCTTTTTCAAGTTGTGCCAAAATTGGATTGAGCAAATCTTGCTTGCGCTTAAAACTGGCTTTATTGACAATTAAACGTGAAGATACTTTACAGATTTCTTCTAGCGGCTCTAAACCGTTGGCACGTAAAGTATTACCTGTATCAACCACATCGACAATGTAATCACCCAAACCGACCAATGGTGCTAATTCCATTGAGCCATAGAGTTTAATGACATCAACCTGCTCACCTAAGCTGGCATAATATTGACGGGTCAAATTCACATATTTAGTGGCAATTTTTAAACGACCTTTTGGACGCTGCATACCAACTTTGCCCGCAGTCATTAATTTACAATTGGCAATTTTCAGATCCAGCGGCTCATATACATTTTGAGCGCCATGCTCCATCAGCACGTCTTTACCCGCAACCCCAATATCTGCCGCACCATTTTCAACATAAGTTGGTACATCAGAGGCACGTAAAATTAAAATACGCACTTGTTTATGTGTGGTTGGAAAAATCAACTTACGTGATTTATCTGGATCTTCCAGTAAATTAATTCCCGCAGTTTCCAATAAAGGCAAAGTTTCTTTTAAAATTCGCCCCTTACTTAATGCCAAAGTTAAACCATGATCAAAATTGCCCATGACGTCAAAATTTGGATCATCGTTTCTCATGTCATTCATCAATTTACTCGCTTAATTTGGGCGCCTAAACCTTGTAACTTTTGTTCTACATTTTCATAACCGCGATCAATATGATAAATACGGTCAATCAATGTTTCGCCTTCTGCCGCCAATGCTGCTAACACCAACGAGAATGAGGCACGTAAATCAGTTGCCATAACAGGTGCAGCAGAAAGTTTTTCTACGCCTGTCACCACCGCATCATTGCCTTCTACCTGAATATTGGCACCCATACGTGACAACTCAGGGACATGCATAAAACGGTTTTCAAAAATAGTTTCCGAAATGGTAGCAAAACCGCGTCCAATCGCATTCACCGCCATTAACTGTGCTTGCATGTCTGTTGGAAATTCAGGATGTGGTAAAGTTCTGAAACTCACGGCTTTAGGGCGCTTGCCCATCATGTCCAGTTCAATCCAGTCATCGCCACGTGTGACTTCCGCACCCATTTCTTCAAACTTATCTAACACAGATTCTAGCAAGGCAGGATCGGTATGTGTGGTTCTGATTTTACCGCCCGTAATTGCAGCTGCAGCCAAATAAGAACCTGTTTCGATACGGTCAGCAACTACTGAATACTCACAACCATGCAAGTGTTCAACACCTGTAACCACTAAAGTATCGGTGTCTAAACCTTCAATTTTAGCGCCCATTTTGATGAGCATTTGCGCAAGGTCGGTAATTTCAGGTTCACGTGCAGCATTACGAATAGTGGTAACACCATCTGCCAATACCGCAGCCATGAGAATGTTTTCTGTACCGCCAACAGTGACCATATCAAAGACCACTTCGCCACCTTTAAGGCGACCATTGACTTTGGCATTTACATAGCCATTTTCAACTTCAATTTCTGCGCCTAAAGCTTCAAGTGCTTTAAGATGTTGATCGACAGGACGTGAGCCTATTGCACACCCCCCTGGCAAAGATACTTTTGCACTACCATAGCGCGCAACCAATGGGCCAAGCACCAAAATAGAGGCACGCATGGTTTTTACCAATTCATAAGGTGCAAATTGGTTGTCCAACGTTGAGGTATCTGCAATGACTGTATCGCCTTCATAAGACATTTTAATGCCCAAGCCTGCGATCAACTTCACCAAGGTATTTACATCTTTTAAATTTGGAACATTTTTCAATGTAATTGGCGTTTCTGCAAGAATCATTGCAGCAAGAAGTGGCAAGGCTGCATTTTTTGCACCAGAAATACGCACTTCACCTTCGAGCTTATTACCGCCCTGAATTAAAAATTTATCCATTAAATTATTAAGCTCCAAATAAGCTTGCTTTACGCCATTCTTCTTGTGTCATTGCACGAATTGTAACCGCATGAACTTCACCGCTGGCAATATAGCTATTCAATGGTGCATACACTGCTTGTTGACGAGCAACAGGACGCTTACCTTCAAACTGATTATCTACAATACGAAGATCAAACTTGCCGCCTTGCCCACTTACAGCAACTTCAGCCTCTGGAAAAGCAGCTTTTAAAATTTCAGTGAGCTGTTCACTATTCATCACAAAGACCTCTTATAGGACCAACGGTGTAAAAACCTGTCATTTTACTATAAATAGAAAAAATAATTCATTAATCCTATACATTATCGCAATAAAAAAGAGGTTTATCCAAAACCTCTTTTTAAATCACATTTTAACTAGATGGCTAAAGGCTGATAATCCAACTGCATCTTCCGATGTTTCTCTAACTGACGTTTTAATTTTTCTGTCATCATCTTAATTGAAGTATACATATCATCCGCACAAGCTTGCGCAAACAGCTCGGTGCCGGGCAAGCGAATAATCGCTTCAGCAATATGATTGGCACTGCCTTTTTTAGAATGTTTATCGATTTGATGATCTTTACTTAATTTCACCTGCATACTATTGACCTGATCCAGATGTTTGGTCATTTGTGCAAACTTAAGTCGAATATTTTCTTCAATTGCAGGGGTGATAGCTAAGTGATGTCCACGAATTGTTATTTGCATAATTCTATCCCTCACCTTCATTAGGATTAGGAAGGCATAGTTCACATGATTGATTGCCAAATAACAGATCACTGCAGCGGTCACTTTAAATCATGTCTAACTATTCCTTCAAAAAAAATTCATTATTTGGTCATAATGAATCCTTAGAATAGACCGATTTTAAAAACTAGATCAAGACTTTTCGTTCAGAAGATGACGGAATATTTAATGACTCACGATATTTCGCAACCGTTCTACGTGCCACATCAATTCCTTCTTCCTTAAGAAGGTTTGCAATTGTGTTGTCTGACAAAGGTTTACGTGGATTTTCATCTGCAATTAACTTTTTAATCTTCGCGCGAATCGCAGTTGAGGATGCTTCTCCACCTGAACAGGTTCCAACATGACTTGAAAAGAAATATTTCAATTCAAATAAACCACGTGGAGTTAACATATATTTATTGGTGGTCACCCGTGAAACTGTAGATTCATGCAACTCCACCTCATCAGCTACATCACGCAAAATCAACGGTTTCATTCCTTCAGCACCAATTTCTAAAAATTCACGTTGATGTTGCACAATACAGGTTGCGACTTTTAATAAAGTTTTATGACGCTCATCGACACTTTTAATAAAGTTTTTTGCATCCAACATTTGATTGCGCAAATATTGATTGTCTTCGCTTTGATCTGCGCGTTTAATCATATTGGCATAAAATGAATTGATTCTAAGCTTCGGTACAACATCAGGATTCAGCTGCACCTGCCAATGGTCCTGCTTTTTACTGACCACTACATCTGGAATTTGATAATCTGACTCCTGATCTTCAAATGCTGTACCAGGATGCGCTTTCAAGGTTTTTAATAAAGCCACTGCATGCTGTAGCTGATCTGCGCTTAAACCCGTTTGCTTAATTAACTTGGCTAAATCATTCGAAATTAATAACTCATAATGCTGCAAGAGTTGCAGTGCTTCCTGCCGATAAGGCACATCTGTAGCCAAACTTTCAAGCTGAATAGATAAACATTCCGCCAAATTACGCGAACCAATACCAATCGGCTCTAAACGCTGAATATGTTTCAAAACGACCAAAACTTCATCGTCTTCAACTTCATCTTCGTATTCCATGGAGATCAATAAATGTTGCACAGATGTAGTGATTTCAGATATTTCACAATCCAAGAAACCATTGTCATCCAAAGCATCGACAATACAGTAGGCAATGAGCTGCTCGACTTGAGAAAAATGCAACAGATTGATTTGTTGCATCATGTGCTCTTTTAAACCTAAATGCCCCTGACGATTATCCTCGCGCTCTTCATATTCCGCTGCGCCCAAACTCGTTGGTAGATGGGTGTACACATCATCCCAGTCTGTATCGACAGGCAAATCATTCGGTAGATGATCTGCATTTAATTCTTTGGTTAAATCCTTTTGATCACGTTCTTGTTCTTCTAAGGTGGATAAACTTTCAACACTACTTTGTTCTTCGACTTTTTCTAATAAGGGATTACTATCCAACTGAATTTGAACTTCTTGCTCAAGTTCCAAGCTCGAAAGTTGAAGCAAACGAATGGCTTGTTGTAACTGCGGTGTCAGTGACAAGGAGTTTGCAACTTTTAATCCAACCGATAACTTCATTTTCACCCACTCTTTTAAATTTATGTTTTTCAACAACTTAATATATAAGTTTTTGATAAGCAATTTCTATGCCGTTTTATTAGGTATAACATAGATTCATTAAAAGACATAAAGATTTTAATCAGAAGTTCTGTTCAGATTTCTTTCTACTTTTCTTTCCCACATAAAAAACACCCTCAACGCTAGTTGAGGGTGTTCGAATAATGAGCTGGCGATGACTTACTCTCACATGGGTAACCCCACACTACCATCAGCGCG